>DATLUQ010000046.1 GCA_035533015.1 Gemmatimonadaceae bacterium
GCCGGCCTCGCCGTCGCCGCGGTGACCACGGCCAGTGCCGCGCAGTTCACCGCCAGTGCCACGATCCCCACATTGAGATCCTTCACCGCCTGAGGCGCCCACGGCGCGAGCGTGGCCACCGACGCACCGCTCAGCGTGAGATAGGCCACCGTCGCCTCGCCGGCCACGATCCCCATCACGGCGCCCATCGTGGTGACGAGCGGCCGCTCGCCCAGGCTCAACAGCAGCGCCGGGAAGAGCTGCGTGACGACGTTGTAGCCCATGAGCAGCAGCGGCACGATGGCCTCGCCGCCACGCAGCGTGAGCCCCACGGCGGCCAATGCGAGCACCGGCACGAGCGCGCGCGCGAGCAGCGACACCGTGCGGTCGGTCGCCTCGGGCACGGCCACGCGATAGACGTTCTGTGCCAGGATGGTCGCCGCCGTGACGAGGATCATCGAGCCCGGCACGAGCGCGGTGAGCAGCCCCGCGGCGCCGATCACCCCCACCCAGCCCGGCGCGAAGGTCTGCTCCGAAATGCGCAGCAGCGACAGGTCCCCGGCGGCACCCTTGAGCCCCGGCACCTGCAAGACGGCCGCGAACCCGGCGAAGAATACGAACAGGATGATGAGCTGGTAGAGCGGCAGGATCACCGCGTTCTTGCGGAACACGTCCTCGTGCTTGGCGGTGTACGACCCGGCGAAAAATTGAGGCCACATGTAGAAGCCCACCGCCGTGAGCAGCACGGTGGAGATGAACCAGGACGGGCTCATTCCGGCGCCGGGAAGCGTGAGGAACCCGGGGCGGGCCCGGTCGATGGCCCGGAACATCGCGCCGTAGCCCCCGTAGTAGTGCACGGGCAGATAGACGCCGATCACCACGGCCACGCTGAGTATTAAAATATCCTTAAAAGCGGCAGTCCATGCCGAGCCGCGAACGCCCGACACCACCACGTACAGCACGAGGGCCGCCGTGCCGGCCCAGACGGCGGCGGTTGGCGAGACGCGGCCGTACGACGCCTCGGACACGATGATGCCCAAGCCCTTGAGTTGCAGCACGAGGTACGGCACGAGCGCCACCACGCTCACCAGTCCCACGAGCGCGCCGAACGCCGGGCTCTCGTACTTGGACGCGAAGAAATCGGCCTGCGACACGAGCCCGTTGGCGCGCGCGTACCGCCACACCACGGGCAGCAGGAAGTACGAGATGGTGTACGCCGCCGCACCGTAGCACAGGATGTACAGCGCCGGCCCGCCCTTGCCGTAGGCCCACCCGCTGCCGCCGAGGAAGGTGAAGGTGGTGTAGATCTCCCCGGCCATGAGCAGGAACACGAAGATCGTGCCGAACCCGCGGCCGCCCACGCTCCACTGCTCCAGGTCCATCGTGTGGCCGCGCCGCGCCAGCAGACCGAGCGCGATGGCCGCGGCGAACGTGACGGCGAGGATGACGAGCGGCGCGGTCATCGCCCATCGCGCTTCCGGGCGCGGTCGAGCCGGTAGATCACCCCCATCACCACCGACGTTGCCACTACCCAGCCCACGATCCACGCCATCAGGAGCGGCAGCCCCAACACATACGGCTCCACCCGGTTGACGAAGGGAAGTCCGCCGAGCAGCCCGAGCATCGGGACCACGGCCAACCAGTGGTACGGACGGAAGCGCGTGGTATTCGGAGCGCGGGCGGGTGACTCGGGCAGGGTCGTCTCCTCGTGGCGGGCGGGTGAGCCGGCGTCGCGAGGGCGGAGCATACGGCCGGAAACGGCCAGGCGGAAGAGCACCACGGCCGGACGCCGGCGCGCCGTACCACGGGTCCGACAGCGCAAGTTTCAGTTGTCTTATACCGCACCGCAGAGGTCCCTACCGCTGCTCCCGCAACTCCTCCAGCACGGCCAGCGTGCTGAACCCGTGAAACCGTGTGTCTGCCTCGTTGCGGGCGACCCAGGCGTGGGCGGCGATCCCCGCCTGGCCCGCGCCCGCCGCTTCGCGCTTCACCCCGATGCACACGGCGGCCGGCACCCCCGCCCGCCGGAGCGTGAGGCACTCGGCTACGCTCTCGTAGAGACAACTGGTGCGCCAGCGTCCGCCGGGTATCCACGACAGCGCGCGCAACGCGCCACGCGCGGCACTGAGGGCGCGGCCCGGTTCGGGGCGCGGTACGGCCGGCGCGTCGGCCGGCAGCGACAATAGCTCGGCCAGCCGTTTGGACGCGATCCACCCCGGGGTCTCGAGCGCGGCGCGGATACCGGTCACCATACCCGCGCTCACGCCCGCGCGGTCCCAGAGGCGAGAGAGGCGATACCCACGTGGTTCTCCAAAGAGGCGAGGGCTGGGGCCAAGGATTTACGAATTCAATACCTCGGTCCCGACGATTCAGTTCGCGAGCGGCTGGCGCGGACTTCCCGGCTACCATACCATCGAAGCATGCGTTTGCACAGTCGTCTCGCACTGGGGGCGCTCGCGGCGGCGTGCGCGTCGGCGTCGCAGCCGGCACGGGTTCCAGCGACTGCCTCGCCGGGAAACGGTGCCGCGACCGTGCGGCCAGCCGCCAACCCCGCCCTCGCCGACTCGGTGATGGCTGCCGACGCGGCGCGCACCGACTCGGTGGCTCGGCTGGGCTACCTGGACGGGATGATGGCGACGCTCGCCCCCGACGTCGTGTACCTGCGCGGCGGACAGCCAATGGCATTCGGCCAGTTGAGCGTTCGCGCGATGCTCGCCTCGGCGCTCCCGGCCGGCGCCATGTCATTCCGCTGGCAGCCGGTGCGGGTGGGCGTGTCGAACGATGGCACGGTGGCCTACACCATGGGCATTGCCGCGTCGAGCTCGAGCGCCGGCACCCAGCACGCGACGGTCCGGCTGGACCGCTACATCGCGTTCTGGCGGCGGCAGGAGGATGGGGCGTGGCGCGTGCAGGCGTACGCCGAGATCGGGCCGCCCCCGGCGAAGGGACCGGTGCTGGTCAACGCCGGCGGGCCACGGCCGCTCCACGACTTCCCCAGCCGGGATTCGCTGGCGCACGTGCTCGAATCCACCGACAGTGTCTTCTCGGCAGACGCATTGCATCAAGGGTTGGCGCATGCGTTCGGGACCTTCGCGGCGCCCGACGCGATGACCTTTGCCGGGTCACGGTTCGTGGTGGGCCCCGCGGCGATTCGCGCCGAGCACATGGCGCCCGGCGAGGGCAGCCTCTCCTGGCGCGCCGTGGCGGGTGACGCGGCGAACTCCGCTGACATGGGATTCACGGTGGGGCGGTATACGTTCACCGTGCGGGGTGGGGTTGTCGGCACGGGGAAGTACCTCACCATCTGGGTTGAGCAGCCGCTGGGGGCGTGGCGGTACGTGGCAGACGGCGGAAACGCGGATCCCTCCCGCTAGCATTGTTGGCCAGTCCGCATGCATTTGGAATTCGTCAATACGAATTTCCCCGGCTTGACCGCAACCCGAATGCTGGTGACGTTTATCGAGCCAGGAGCCATGGACAAGGTGTTACGCACAAAGCTCTTATGGCCATTCCGGCCGGACATGTAGGCCGGCCGACGCGCCAACCGACACTCCCGGAGTGGAGGAAAGGCGCGCGCAGCAATGGTTTAGAACCATTGCCAGCTCGCGCGAATCGGCGCGGATTTGTGCACTTACTCCTTTGGAGATCGGTACGTATGCAACCAAGTCGCGTGATGATTCCAGCTCTTGCCGCACTGTTATTTTCATCCGCTGCCGCGGCGCAGAAGCCGGGGCCGGTGGAACTCGGTGCGTTTGGGCAATTCACAATCATGGACACCCCCTGGGCACTCAAGAACGGCTTGGGACTGGGTGGCCGCCTGGGCTACTTCGTGACCCCGCGCTGGGAACTCGAGGCTGATCTGAGTTCGTCCAGTCTTGGCGTGGAGGCTCCGCGGATCGGCACCGGCAACAAGAGCTATCAGACCTACGCCGCCCGCGTGACGTACAATCTGCCGGTGAGCGGAAACGAGGTCCTGATCGGCGTCGGGTTCGGCGGCGAGACCGTGGACGGTGGTCGCGACTTCTCGCTGTCGCCGGCCCTGGGATACCGCTGGAACCTGAACAACACCGTGTCGTTGCGGTTCGACGGGCTGGTGGAGTACGTCGAGAACCCGGCCGACGAGCGGTTCTCGTTCCCGACGGCGCCGAACGCCACCAATAAGAACGCCGCGCGTTCTTCCAACCTGGAGTTGCGCGCGGGACTGAGCTTCCGGCTTGGCGGCGAAGGGGCCCCCGTGGCAGCGCCCAAGCCAGTGGTGATCAACCAGGACAGCATCGACGCCGCGCGGCGCCGTGATTCGATCGCGGCCGCCGACGCAGCCCGTGAGCGGGCGCGGCAGGATTCGATCAACGCGGCAGCGCGGGCGCGGCAGGACAGTATCGATGCGGCCAACCGCGCGCGGGCCGAAGAAGCCGCGCGTCTCAAGACGGCCCTCGAGGCGAAGATCTACTTCGACTTCAACAAGTACGATCTGCGCGACGACGCCAAGAGCGCGCTCGACGCCAAGATTCCGGTGATGCAGGCGAATCCCAATGTGCGGATCCGCATCGAGGGGAACACCGACGAGCGGGGCTCCGACACGTACAACCAGGCGCTGGGCATGCGCCGAGCGGAGCAGGCGCGCCGCTATCTGGTGGACAAGGGCATCGATGCCGGACGCATCGACATGGTGAGCAACGGTGAAGAGAAGCCGGTGTGCACCGAGCACGAAGAGTCGTGCTGGTCGCAGAACCGCCGCGACGAGTTCGTAATCGTGGCCGGTGGCGACAACCTGATGCCGCCGCGGTAACTCGTTACCCGCATGGCAGTTGACGCGCGGGGGGCTCCGGCTCCCCGCGCGTTTGCCTTGCGCACTCGAGTTGCCCGGTGTGATCCGGTAGGGTAGGGTAAAGGGAAGGGGACGGGATCCGGAGGTGCTATGAAGAGACGCACAATGATGCTGTTGGCAGCGGCCGGGACGGCACTGTTCTCGGGGTCGGCGCTGGCCCAGGGGCGCCCGCTGCCGCCACAACCCCCGCCGCCGCGCACGCAGCAAGCCACGGCGGGTGCGGCCATTCCGCCGGCACCTCCGGCTCCGGCCATGCTGGCGCCGCGGGCGTATTATCCGAACGTCTACGGGCAGCCGGCCTTCTACACCTCGGTGCCGGTGACCGTGGCCTCGGACGGGCGGGTGTATGCCAACTTCGGGTTCGGTTACACGCTGGTGCCGCAGCAGTGTTCGGTGCAGCGACTCAGGCAGCGAGGCGATGGCGCGGGTACCGTCCACGGCCAGGTCGTGCAGCCCCACGCGACGCAGCCGGTGCCGCAGGGTGTGACGCCGGCGCCGAACCCGAACGGCACGTCGGCCGCGCAGCCGGAAACCGGTCCGTGCTGGACGCGCGCGCCGAATGGTTTGGTCGTGGTGTACCGCTAGCGCGCCAGGCGACGATCAGCGAACGGTGCGCGGGGCGAGGGCGATCAGCCCTCGCCCTTCTTCACACTGTCGGCGACGGGCTCGAAGATACGGCGCACGCCGCGCCATACCCGCACGAGTGCCTCGTTGCGGCGGTCGAACGTGGTCTCGATGACGCGGCCGGCAGTGACGCTGGCGTGGACGTACCGGCCGTCACCCACGTAGATGGCCACGTGGCTGGCGCCCTGCTTGGAGCGGCCGAAGGTGAGCAGGTCGCCGGGTCTGAGTTCGCTGGTGTCGCGGGGCACCGCCTCGCCGATGCGGGCCTGGAGCCGCGCGGTGCGGGGGGCCGAGATGTCGAGCAGGCCGAGCACGTACTTCACAAGGCCGCTGCAGTCGAAGCCCCGCTCGGGCGACGCACCGCCGCGCACGTAGGGTGTGCCGATCTGGGCGCGGGCGAGGGCAACGATCGAGTCGCGCATCGCGTCGGCCGACGCGGTGAACCGGGCGAAGGGCTTGGGGCCGTCGGTGGTCGCCGCGGCGTCGAGCAGATGACTGAGCTTGGACCCCGGGACCGCGATCGAGGTACGGGACGCAGCCACCGGTTCTGGGTCCTGAGCACGCACCGCCGGCACCCACAGGAGAGCGGCCGCGAGCGCGAGGCTGGCGGCACGCAGCGCGCGCGTGGAGCGAGTGGACGGAGCGAGGTGGATGCGCATGCCAGCGGGACGGAACGTGGCGAAACACGAAGCCAGGGACGGACCTGGCTACGGGAAAGGACAATGAAAGATGGCGCGGTTCGACGCGTGCGGTCAACCGGGGGAGGGAACCTTTGTGCCGGGAGCTACCGGATGCCCAGCGCTTTGTGTGTCTGGAGGCTCAGCCGCCACTGCGGGTGCGCGAGGGAGTAGGCGAGTGCCGCCCGCGTGTTGCCCTCGAGGTGCGGCCCGTCCATCGGCTGCAGCGAGAAGTGCGCGAAGTCGAGTGCCGCGTAACGGTCGGGTTCGCCGCCGGCCTGCGGATACACGAGTTTGAGTTCGTCACCGTGCGTGAGCACGAGGGGGGCGTCGGCTTTGGGGCTCACGCACACCCAGTCGATCCCGGGCGGCGCGAGCAGCGTGCCGTTGGTCTCCACCGCGACCTCGAAGCCGCGGGCGTGCAGGGCGTCGACGAGCGGGGCATCGAGCTGGAGCAGCGGCTCCCCTCCGGTGCATACCACGTAGGGGCGCCCGCGTGCGGCCGCAGTCCGCGGCCACCGGGCGGCGACGGCGCTAGCCAGGGCGTCGGGCGTCTCGAACCGCCCACCGTCGGGCCCGACGCCCACGAACTCGGTGTCGCAGAACTTACATATCGCGGCGGTGCGGTCGGCCTCGCGCCCCGACCAGAGATTGCAGCCGCTGAACCGGCAGAACACGGCGGGGCGGCCGGCGTGGAAGCCCTCGCCCTGCAGGGTGTAGAAGATTTCGCGGACGGTGTACACGAGAGAATATTACGGAGCGCCGGGGTCGAACGGCAGGACGCAGGCTCTCGGCGGACCGCTCCCAGCCTCCGGTTGCGGCGTCATTCGTGGTGTCAACCGCCGGCGTACCGCGCCGGATCCTTCACCCCAGCTTCGGCAAATCCCTTGAGCCGCAGCAGGCAGGCGTCGCAGTGGCCACACGCCGCGCCCAGTGCGTCGGGATCATAGCAACTCGTGGTGAGGGAGTAGTCGACTCCCAACGACCTGCCCAGCCGAATGATGTCGGCCTTTGATAGGTCGATCAGCGGCGTGCTGATGCGGATGGGGGCGGTGCCCTCCACGCCGCTGCGCGTAGCGAGATTCGCCATGCGCTCGTACGCCTCGATGTACTCGGGGCGGCAGTCCGGGTACCCGGAATAGTCCAGCGCGTTGACGCCGATGAAGATCCGGCGGGCGCCGAGCACGTCGGCCCAGGCCAGGGCGAACGAGAGGAAGATCGTATTGCGCGCCGGGACGTACGTGATCGGGATGCCGGCGCCCATCTCGGCGGGTTCGCGGTCCTTGGGCACCGGCTCGGTTCCGGTGAGCGCCGAGCCGCCGAACACCCGCAGGTCGATGTCGGCGATCACGTGCTCGGCCACCGCGTAAGCGGCAGCCACGCGGCGCGCGGCGTCGAGTTCATGCACGTGGCGCTGGCCGTAGCGAAACGAGAGGGCGTACACGGAGTAGCCCTTCGACCTGGCCACGGCCAACACGGTGGTGGAATCGAGACCTCCGCTCAGCAGCAGCACCGCCTTGGCGGGTTCGCTCATACCGGCAGGCTATCGCGTGGCCGCGGTGAGCGCGGCGTCGAGGTCGGCGATGAGATCATCCGCGTGCTCGAGGCCAACCGACAGCCGGAGCAGCCCGGGCGGCGTCTTGGTGTCGGGCGGTTCCACGAGAATGCGATGCTCGATGAGCGACTCGGTGCCGCCAAGGCTGGTGGCGCGCGTGATCAAACGCACCGCGCCGATGACCCTGGCCGCGGCCTCTCGTCCGCCTGCGACTTCGAAGCTGAGCATGGCGCCCGGAGCGCTCATCTGTCGCGCGGCCAGCGCGTACGCATGGTGTGACGGCAGGCCCGGATAGTGCACGGCGCTCACCGCGGACTGATGCGCCAGCCAGCCAGCAATGCGCCCTGCGTTCTCGGTCATCGCGCGCATGCGCCAGGGGAGCGTGCGGATGCCGCGCAGGGTGAGCCAGCAGTCGAAAGGTGACGGCACGGCGCCCCCGGTGGCCTGCACGGTGCGCACCCGCTCCCAGAACCCGTCGGCCTGCGCGGTCACGAGGGCGCCGCCGAGCACGTCACTGTGCCCGCCGAGGTACTTGGTGGCCGAGTGGAGTGCGATGTGCGCGCCCAGCTCGAGCGGGCGCTGGAGCACCGGCGTAGCCCACGTGTTGTCCACTACCACATGGGCGCCAGCGGCGCGGCCGAGTTCGGCGAGCGCGGTGATGTCCACCACGCGGACGAGCGGATTGGAAGGGGTCTCGACCCAGAGCAGTCTGGTGCGCGAATCCACGCTGCGCCGCACGGCGGCGAGGTCGGTCATATTTACGAGCGTGAGTTCCAGACCCCAACGGGCGAACAGTTCGCGCATGAGCTTGATTGTGCCATAGTACGCGTCGTCGGGGGCCACGACACGGGCGCCGGTCTCCAGCGCCTGACAGAGGGCCATGGCGGCCGCGGATCCCGACGCGAAACAGGCCGCATCGACTCCCCCTTCGAGCGCCGCGAGGCACGTTTCCAGCGCGTGCCGGTTGGGGTTGTCGTTGCGGGTGTAGAGGTAGCCGCTGGGCAGGCCACCGTCGGGGGCGCGCTCGAAGGTCGTGGAGAGCTGGATGGCCGGCGTGACGGCGCCGGTCGCGGGGTCGGGGGCATGGCCCGCGTGGACAGCGGTGGTCTCGATGTGCATTCGTGCGCCTGGGAATGGTAGGACGGTAGGACAGTCGGACGGCGTACCGCGTGACGATAACACGTTGACGGTTCCGATGCAGTTCCCCTCCTACCCGCCTACTCTCCTATCCCGATCAGCATCCCACGCCCCCGCCGCGTAGTCTGTACGTCAGTCCCTACCCCAACCGGAACGCCCCGTGACCCCCCCTCCTATCCTCCGGCGCGTGTGCGCCATGCTCGTCCTGCCCGCCGCGCTCGCGGCCCAGGAGCAGCAGCTTCCGCTCAAGCACAAGCCACAGCCGACCACGGCCGCCATCTCGGCCAGCGATCTCATGACGCGGCTGTACATCTTTTCCGACGACTCCATGCAGGGCCGCGAGACCGGCACCGTCGGGCACCTCAAGTCGACGGCTTACATCGCGGGCCAGGTCAAGGCGCTCGGCCTCAAGCCGGCGGGTGACCACGGCACGTATTTCCAGAATCTGCCTGTGTTCCAGCGGTCCCTCGATCCGGCCTCGACGATCGCGGTGGCAGGCACGCGGCTCAAGGCGTTCACGGACTTCGTGGTCAGTCCCGGACGCGGCGGTGATCCGCGCTCCATCGATGGCGCACAGGTGATCTTCGGTGGCGAACAGGGCGATACGGTGGCGCAACTCACCGCCGATCAGGTGCGCGGCAGGCTGGTCGTGCTCACGGCGCGCCCGGGCGGCCGGGGACGCGGGCGTGGTTTCGGCGGCTTCGGGCGCGGCCGCGGCGGCGCCAATCCGCTGGCCGATGCGGCCGGGATCGCGACGGTCGAGACGGGCGAAGCCTGGGACGCCGCGGTGAAAGCGGCTCGTCCGCGTGCGGGCAACGTGATCTTCAAGAATCCCGACGCCGCGCCGCTGCCGGAACAGGCGGCGACGCTCACGATCGACGAGCACGCGGCCGAGGTGCTGCTCGGCATGCCCGTGGCGCGGGCCACCAAAGGCGCGCTCGGCGCGACGGTCAAGGGCAACCCGAAGTTCGACGAGAAGCCGGCGCCGGCGCGCAACGTGGTGGCGATCTTGCCGGGCAGCGATCCGTCGCTCCGCGGGGAGTACGTGGCGATCGGCGCACATAACGACCACATCGGCATTCGCCAGGGTCCGCCGGTGGATCACGATTCGCTCCATCTGTACAACGCGGCGCGGTACGCCATCACCGGCATGCTCGCTCGCGGCCAGCGGCCAACTGCCGAGCAGCAGCAGGCGTTGGACAACATCCACCTCAACCTCGACAGCGTCCGCAGGCTGCGGCCCATTCGCCGCGATTCCATCGACAACGGCGCCGACGACGACGGATCGGGCTCCGTGACGGTGCTGGAACTCGCCGAGGCGTTCGCCAAGGGCAGGATCAAGCCCAGGCGGTCGATCATCTTCGTCTGGCACGTGGGCGAGGAGAAGGGGCTGTGGGGTTCTGAGTGGTTCACCGATCATCCCACCGTGGCGCGCGATTCGATCGTGGCGCAGCTGAACATCGACATGGACGGTCGCGGCGACGCCAGCGACCTGCCGGTGGGCGGCCCAACGTATCTGCAGCTCGTCGGATCGCACCGGCTGTCCACCGAACTCGGCGATCTCGTCGAGTCGGTGAACAAGACGGAGAAGATGCCGTTCGCGTTCGACTACCGGTACGATGCACCGGGCCAGGCCGACAACATCTACTGCCGCAGCGACCATTACAACTATGCCCGCTACGGCATTCCGATCACGTTCTTCACCACGGGCCTTCACGGCGACTACCACCAGGTGACCGACGAGCCGGAGTACATCGACTACGATCACATGGCGCGCGTGTCGCAGCTGGTGTTCGATGTGGCGGTGAAGGTGGCGGACCTGAACCATCGCGTGGTAGTGGACCAGCCCAAACCGGCCGATCCGCACGCGCGGTGCGTGAACAACGGGGCGCCGCTGGCGACTGGGAACTGAGAACTACGGTAGGAGGGTAGGAGAGTAGGACGGATAACTGCGTAACGCCGTCTACTCTCCTACCCTCCTATTCTCACCCGCCGCGCCGAACCTCAAGTCTTCAATCCGCCCACCAGTGCTTTGAGCTCCACGCTCTCCTGCAGCAACAGGTTACTCGACGAGGTCATCTCCTCGCACGCCGCGCTCTGCTCTTCGGTGGAGGCGTTCACCTCCTCGGCGGCGGCGGCGTGGTTCTCGGCGGTCTTGCCGATCGTGTCGAGCCCGGCGATGGCGCTGGCTACGGCGCCGGCGTTCTGCTCGGCGGCGGCCGACACGCCGCTGGCGGCGACCTTGGTCTTTGCGGCAGCGGTGCCGATCACGAGCAGCGCCTGGTCGATCTCGCGCGACAAGCGCTCGATCTCGCCCACCCGGGAGGCGCCCGTTTCCATGGCGCGGGCGCTCGACGAGACGCGCGTCGTGACCAGGCTCGTCATCTGGACCACGTCCTGCGCCGCTTTCTGTGACTGCTCGGCGAGCTTGCGCACCTCGTCGGCCACCACGGCGAAGCCGCGGCCGGCGTCGCCGGCGCGTGCCGCTTCGATCGCCGCGTTGAGCGCCAGCAGGTTGGTCTGCTCGGCGATCTGACTCACCGAGTGCACGAACCGTGTGATGTCGGCCGCGGCGGCGCTGAGCGCCGCGACCTCGCCGGCGGCCTGTTCCACGCCGTTCTTCACGTCGGCCAGGATGCCCAGGGCGCGTTCGATCTCGGCGCGCTTCTCGGTGGCCGAGCGTTCGATGTCGCTCGCCAGCGTCTGCACCTCATCGGCGCGAGCCTTGACCTGACCCGACGCGTTGCGCACGGTGGTGAGGGTCTCGTCCACGGCGTGGAGCTGGTACACCTGGGTCTCGGCACCGTGCGACACCTCCGACATGGCGTTGGCCATGTGGCTCGCCGACACCGCGATCTCCTCAGAAACCGACGAGAGTTGGTGCGCCGAACTGGACACGCTCTCGGCGGTGCGGGCGGCCGCCGCGACGACGCGCGACAGCGAATCGCCGGTGCGGTTCATGGCGTCGGCGAGAATACGGAATTCGCCTGGCATCTGGGCGGTGTTGCGCGCCGTGAGGTCTCCGCGGCTCAGCCGCTCGGCGTGGCCCACCAGTGCCGAGAGGGGGCGGCTCACCGATCCCACCGTGACCACGACCACCGTGACGCCGATGACCACGGCCAGACCGATGAGCACGAGCAGCAGGTTCGCCCGGCGCTTGGTGTCGGATGCGAGTGAGGCCGCGGCGGTGGCAACCTTCTGTGACTTGAGTTGGGCGAGGCGATTGATGTTGGCGAGCAGGGGGTCGACGACGGCACGGGCGCTTGCGGCCTCCTGATGCGCCTCGGCGGTGCGGCCGAGGTCGGCCAGGCGGTGCGCCAGGGTGTACTTGATCTCGAGGTCCGACAATCGCGCATCGATCGTCGCGAGCACGCCGATCTCCGTTGCGGTCTGTCCCGGGCGGTCGTTCATCTGGCGCTGGATGGCGTGCGCCGCCCAGCCCTCGTCGCGGAACACCCGCTCCGACGTCGTGTCGCGGCTCTCCAGATATTGGGCGCCGGCCTCGATCGTCTGCGCGACGTCGGCCGAGAGTTGCGCGGCCAGCCGCGATTCTTCCTGCACGCCGGAGAGCGTGGCGGTCATGTTGTCGGCCAGGGTGGACATCGAGCTGCGGGCCATGGCGCCGGCCATGACGAGCAGTGCGACGAGAATGCCGAAACCACCCCAGAGGCGGCCGCCGATCGTGCCCAGCTCGCCGAGCGACAGCTTCATGGCGAGCCCTCCACCACTCGGAGCGCTCCATTGTGGATCATGGTCATCACCACCGTCTTGCCCACCGGATCGCCGTTGGCCCCGAAGTAGATATTGCCGGTGACGCCCTTGAATGCCGACGCCGCGTTCAGTCCAGCGAGATAATCACGGATTTTGGCGCGGTCGGGGCCCACCCGGGTGAGCGCCTCGTAGAGCAGGTTCGTGGCGTCGTAGGCGAGCGCCGCGTTGCCGTCGGGGGTGAGGCCGAACTTGGCGCGGAACTCGTGCACGAACTTCTGCGCTCCCGGATCGGGGTTCTCGGCGCTGAACGGCGCGCCCACGAACACGCCTTCGGCGCTCGTCGTGTCCACGGACAGCCCGGTCCATCCGTCGCCGCCGAGCAGCGTCACGCCGAACTTCTGGCGGCGCACTTCGTTCACGAAGGCGCGGCCCGACGCGTCGGTGCCGGCCACGAAGACGAGATCCGGATTCTCGCCTTTGATGTACGACACGTACGGCTCGAAGTTCTGGGAATCGGCGGCGATCGGGTCGAAGCTGAGGACGGTCCCCGTGAAGTTCCGGCGGAACGCATCGGCGAGACCGCGCCCGTAGGCGTTGTTCTCGTAGAGCACGGCGGCGCGACGCTCGCCCAGGCGCGTGCCCGCGAACTTGGCCATGTGCAACCCGTTCATCGAGTCGCTCGAGATCACGCGGAACACCCAGGGTGAGATGCCGGTGAGCGCGGGCGACGTGGCCGTGGTGGCCATCGAGACCAGGTGGCCGGCGTCGTAGATCTTGGCCGCGGCGACTTCGGTGCCGGAATTCACGTGGCCGATCACGGCGACGACAGCGGGATCGGTCACGAAATGGTGGGCGATGTTCGTGGCTTCCTCGCCGTCCGCGTGGTCGTTCTGCCAATCGATCTCGACGGGATGCTGGGCGTAGTCAGGGCGTGCCTTGATCTGGTCGTAGGCGAGTTCGATGCCGCGCCGGTTCATCGCACCGTACGCCTCATCCCACGGACCGGCCGCTCCGAACCGCACGACCGCCCCGGAGCCGGAGCCGCCGCAGGCGATCAGCAGCAGACTGAAGAGAGGGAGGAGCCTTTTCACGAGAGGAAGGGGGACGACGGTAGGGAAGGGCGAAGCATGGCGTCGTCGCCATCGGTGCTGGGTATGCTACAGGGTACTTCTGTAGTGGACCCAATGTAACCAACTTCACCGACGGCGGCACGGGCGCCGGGGTCGACAGTTCCGGCAGCGACGGTCACGATGACCGCGCCGTGGCCGGGTGCTACTGGGCGGTCTTGAATACGCCGCGGAGGAACACGAGCGTACGCGTCCAGGCCGCCTCGGCGGCGACCTTGTTGTATGCCGTGGGCCGTGTGTCGTTGAAGAAGGCGTGCCCCGCGTCGTACCAATGGACATTGAACGTCTTGCCGGCGGCGTGCGCCTTGGCGACCATCGCCTCCACCTGCGCGGCGGGGATCGACTGGTCGCTCTTGCCGAAATGCGCGAGCACGGGGCCGGAGAGTTGTGTGACGTCGGGGTCCACCTTGGGATGGATGCCGTAGAAGTCCACGGCGGCGCCGACCAGATCAGGGTGTGCGCAGGCCGCGAACAGCGCCAACTGACCCCCCATGCAGAAGCCCAGGGCCGCGACCTGGCGCGAGGTGACGTCGTCGCGGCTCAACAGGTACTTCGCCGCGCCGCGCATGTCGTTGCCGGCTTCGGCGATGTTGAGCGCCATGAGCAGCTTGCCGGCGTCGTCGGGGCTCTTGGTGACCGTGCCGTGATACAGGTCGGGCGCGAGCGCCACGAACCCCTGGGCGGCGAACCGATCGACGAGGTCCTTGATGTGGTCCACGAGGCCCCACCACTCCTGGATGACGAGCAGCCCCGGCCCCGAGCCGAGCGGCGGCGTGGCGAGGTACCCGGACCCGTCGCGTCCGTTGATCGGGAAGGTGACCATCTTGCCGGCCATAGCGCACTCCTTGTTGCGAGAAACCGTCCGCGCTACCTGCCGCGCACCTGCTGTTGCGTGAGGCAATGCAGCGTGCCGAGACCCCACACCAGATCGACGGCGTGGATGCCGACCACGCGATGAGCGGGAAAGATCTCGGCGAGAATGTTGAGCGCGACGCGATCGTTGGGGTCATTGAAGGTGGGGACGATCACGACGTCATTGGCAATGTAGAAGTTGGCGTAGCTCGCCGGCAGCCGCACGCCGTCCATCATCACCGGGCGCGGGTACGGCATCTTGATGACGGTGAAGTCGCCCTTCCTGCCGCCCGCCGCCTCGAGCCGCTTCAAGTTGTCCACGGAGCGGAGGTGGTTATCGTCGGATGGGTCTTCCTCGTAGGCGAGCAGGACCACGTCGTGGGCGGCGAACCGCGCCACGTCGTCCACGTGCCCATGGGTGTCGTCCCCCACGCACCCCTCACCCAGCCAGATCGTCTTGCGAATGCCCAGCCACTCGGCGAATGCCCGTTCGTACGCGGCGCGCGTCATTCCCGGATTGCGCGCCTGCACGTCGGAGAGCAGGCACTCCTCGGTCACGAGCAGCGTCCCGCGGCCGTCGGTATCGATAGCGCCGCCCTCGAGCACCATCGGTGCGCCGTCGGGGCGCGTGGCCGCCGTGCGGGGCACGCCCGAGAGGCGCGCGATGGCCGCTCCCACTTTGCGGTCGCGGGAGAAGTTGTCGTATTTCGCCCAGGCGTTGAACGCCCAGTTCATCCACTCGGCGCTGCCGTCCGGCCGGACGACCGACGTGGGAGCGGAGTCGCGCAGCCACACGCGGTCGGTGGGCACCAGGTGCAGCCGGACGTTGGCGGTGACCCCGTGTGCCGCCAGAAAGGCCCGCGCCCGTGCGCGCACGTTTTCGTTGTGGCACAGGATCTCCACTGGCTCGCACGCCGCCAGTACGCGCGCGATCTCGGCGTACACCCAGTGCACCGCCTCGAGCTTGCCGGGCCAGTCGGGCTCGTGATGCGGCCACGCGATCCACGTTGCGACGTGCGGCTCCCACTCGGCGGGGAACCGGCGCTGCGAGGTGGGCGTGGTGCGTTTACGAACCGAGGTAGCGCTGGAGGATCGGGGCGTAGGCATCGATGCGGCGGTCGCGGAGAAACGGCCAGTTGCGGCGCGTTTCCTCGATCAGTGTGGGATCGCACGTCGCAATCAACACCGCAGGGTCCGTACCGGCGTCGGCGACGAGGCGACCGAAGGGGTCGCTGATGAATGAATGCCCGAAGAACTCGAGACCCGCGGTGCCAGGCTCCGCTTCGAAGCCCACGCGGTTGGGCGACGCGACGTACACGCCATTGGCGATGGCGTGCGCGCGCTGCGCGGTGCGCCACGCATCTACCTGCGTCGCGCCGAACTCGGCCTTCTCGGCCGGATGCCAGCCGATCGCGGTGGGATAGAACAGCACGTCCGCCCCGAGCAGCGCGGTGATGCGGGCCGCCTCGGGGTACCACTGGTCCCAGCAGATGAGCACGCCGACGTTGGCGTAGCGCGTCTTCCAGACCTTGAAGCCCGTGGCCTGCGCCGCCACGCGCGCATCGAGCGTCGCATCGGGTGTGCCATCACCGGGTGTGAAGTAGTACTTCTCCAGATAGAGCGGGTCGTCGGGAATGTGCATCTTGCGATACACCCCGAGCAGCGATCCGTCGGCGTCGATAACGGCCGCCGAGTTGCGGTACACCCCGGGCGCCTGCTTCTCGAACAGTGGCACCACGATAACGACCGCCAGCTCCCGGGCCAGGCGCTGCATCGCGTCGGTGGTCGGGCCCGGAATCGGCTCGGCGATGTTGAATCGCTCGGCGTGCTCGACCTTGCAGAAGTAGGGCGCGTTGAAGAGTTCCTTGAGGCAGATGATCTGCGCTCCGCGCGCAGCCGCATCGCGGACGCGCGCCGTGGCCGCGGTCAACGCCGCCTTGGGATCAGCGACTGCTGCGTCCTGGATGATGCCCACGGTGAAAGGCTGCCTACTCATGCGGGAAAGTTGCAGTCGCCGGACACCGGCAGGAAGGGTGTGGGGCAAGATCGCCGGGTGGCCGGCCGGCAGCGGCCGGGCCCCGACTATGTTGAGGAACGTCCATCAATCGACTCGTCCCCCGCCATGGCTCTCTCCGCCACGATCTACAATTTCGAGATTCAGCTCGCCGACGTGGACCGCGGCGTGTACGAGTCGCTCGCCTTCAAGGTTGCCCAGCATCCGTCGGAGACGTCCGAATATCTGCTCACGCGTGTCATTGCGTACTGCCTGGAGTATCAGGAAGGCATTGCCTTTTCCAAAGGGCTGGCGGAGCCCGACGAGCCAGCGGTCGTGGTACGTGACCTCACCGGCGCGTTGCGGGCGTGGATCGAGATCGGAACGCCCGATGCGGCGCGCCTCCATCGGGCGAGCAAAGCCGCGCCGCGGGTGGCCGTGTACACACACCGGGACCCGCGGGCGCTCGTGCGGCAACTGAGCGGCCAACGCATCCACCGGCGCGAGGCGATCGACGTGCACGGCGTGGACTTCGAGCTACTCGCCGCACTGGCTGAGCGCCTCGAACGCCGGATGAAGTTCGACCTGTCAGCCACCGGCGGCGAACTGTACCTCACGCTGGGCGACCGCACGCTCACCGGCCCGGTGTCGCGGCACTCGCTGGCCGAAGGGTGACCGTGCCCGGGGCGGCTGGCTAGCCGGCGCTCCCCGGCGGGACCAGCACCCGCAGCACTCCCGGCCGGCTCTCCACGCGAACGTGGGTAGACGTGGCGCGGCGAAGTTCGCCGTCGGCCTCGTAGAGCGGCGGCGCCGCGAACCGCAGCGAGAAGGTGGCCGCGCGCCTCGCCGATACGCGCGGATGACTCAGATGTGTGCCCCTGGCGGCGCGGGCGAGCAGCGCGGGCCGGCCCAACGCCCCGACGTCGGCGATCGCTATCGCGTCGAGCATCCCGTCGTCGATGCGCGCCCCGGGCGCCACGTGAAACATGCCCCCGAAGTGCGCCCCGTTGGCGAACGCGAGCAGCAGGTACCTCGACGGGTAGGGCGCATCGTCGATGGCCACCTCGAGGCCGCGGTAGGCGAACAGCTCCTGCAGCGCCGCCACCGCGTATAAGGCAGCGCCGGCCAGCCAGCGCGTGCGTTGGGTGCGCGCGAGCACCGCGACGTCGAAGGCGAATCCGGCGACGTTGAGAAACAATTCGCCGTCCACCGTCGCCATGTCGACGCGACGCTCCTCGGCGTCGCCAGCCACGAGACGCGCCATCGCCTCGATGGCGCCCGACGGCTCGGGAAGATTCTTCACGAAGTCGTTGCCGGTGCCCGCGGAGATGAGCGCCAGCCGCGCCGGGCATCCATGACGCACCAACTCGGCGGCCGCCTTGCTCCACGTGCCGTCGCCGCCCAACACGGCGATCGTGTCGCATCCATCATCCAGCGCCGCCCGTACCTGCCGTACCTCGTCACCCGGCGCCACGGTGGGCCGGATGTCGGTGATCCCCCGGGCGGCGAACGCCTGGGCCACGTGCGGCAGGAGGCGCGCGCCGCGGCCCCGGCCGGCAACCGGATTCACAATGAGGCAGGCGCGCCGTGTCACGCGTGTGGAGTGCGGGGAGCGAGGCGCCGGCGTGCGACGTTACGCGCCTGCGGCAATCGAACCGATCACGACGTCGGCCACGTTCGTGCCGGTGGGGCCGGTGTGCAAGAGGGCGCCGGCCACGGCCAGCGCCGCGTACGATTCGTGGGCGGCGAGCGCGGCGCCGGGATCGCGCCCCGCATCGCGAATCGCATCCCAGGTGTGCGCGTCCACCCAGGCGCCCGCTGCGTCGGTGGGGCCGTCGCGGCCGTCGGTGCCCGCGGCGAGCAGCGTGATGCCGCGCGCGGCCTCCCCGGCCTCGCCGAGCACCCGCGCAGCGGAGAGCGCCAGTTCCTGGCAGCGCCCACCCTGGGGTTGCGGCTCCGGCGGCATGGCCCCCGACTCACTCCGCGCCCGCAATCCGGGGGTCAGCGAGGGGTGCGGAATGGAGACCGTCGTCTCCCCACCGCAGATGAGTACCGAGGCGCGCCCACCCGCCTGCGCGCGCCGCTCGATGAGGGCCCGCGCCATCGCCGCGCCCGCGTCGGCAGCGTTGCCAGCGAGCGTCGCATCCGCCACGGTGACCTGGGCGATTCCCAACTCGACGGCTTTGGCCCGGGCCGCTTCCAGCGCCGAGCGGTTGTTCACGATCACGCGTGCCGTCACGTGCGCAAACGCGGGGTGCGTCTGCTTGGGCGTTTCGGGGATGACGCCGCGCTGCGTTCCCGCGAGATGCTCGCGAAATGACGGTGCCAGGCGCTGCAACAGCTTTGCGTGCCGCAAGATCTCGAGCACGTCCGCTACGGTATACGGGTCCGCCACGCACGGACCGGAGCCGATGGACGAGATGTCGTCCCCGATGACGTCGGAAATGGCCAGGCAGTGGATCGTGGCCGGCGCCAGCGCCAGCGCCAGGCGGCCACTGCCCCAGCGTGAGAACCGCTTGCGCACGGCGTTCATCTGGCGGACGTCGAGCCCGCTGTTGAGCACCAGTTCGTACAGGTGAGCGAAATCGGCCTCGCTCATGCCGCTCAGCGGAGCGCCGATGAGACTCGACGCGCCTCCCGAAATGAGCACGAGGGCGATATCGTTGCTCTTCATTCCGGCGGCGGTCTCGGCCAGGCGTGCTGCCGCGGCGAACGAGTGCCGGCCCGGCACCGGGTGGTCGCCGCGCACCGAAGCCATGGTGGCCGCCGGTGACGGGGCGTCCTCGGGGGCCACCACGAGGCCGCCCGCAATGGCGATCAGCGATCGCTGCAGCGTCGCGGTGGCGGCGCTCGCCATGGCGTGCGCCGCCTTGCCCACCGCGAACAGCCACAGCCGCTGGTGGCGGGCGGTGGAGAGCTTCTCGACGGCTTGCGCCGTGGCGGCGCCGGGATCGGCGCCCACCACGGCGGCACGGAACAGGGCTTCAACCAACTCCGAGGAGGTCTGCGCGGTCACCGCTCGACCCGTGCTGCCGCCACGCGGTTCCTGCGGCGCGACACTGCGCCCCTATGGCGCGCCAGATCCACCCACCCCCGCCGTGCTGTCCACCGCGGCCTGCATGTCCTTGTATGCGGCGGCCGAGAGCACGTTGAACCCGGTGCCCACCACGCGGTACGTGATGCGGCCGTCGGGCCCGACCACGAACAGGAATCGCTTGTCGTAGTTCTTGCCGGTCTGAGCGCCGTATAGCTTGCCCACCGCTTCGCCCGAGTCACTGCCGAACAGCATCGGGAAGTCGGCGTCGCGGGCCCATGAAGAGAGCGTGGTGTCGGCATCGGTGCTGATGGCGAGCACGACCACTTTCTTCCCAGCGTTGAAGAGCGTGGCGTACTGATCACGGTACGCCTCCATTTGGACCGTTCAACCTTTGGTTCGCGCCCGGATGAAGAAGGCGAGCACCACGGTCTTGCCGCGGAAGTCCGCGAGATGGATCGGGTCTTTCAGTACGCCATACCGGGTGGCGCCGGGGATCGTGAAGTCCGGGGCCATCTCTCCTACTTGTGGTGCGGCAGTTGCTGCGGCGGGCGCCTGCTGTGCGTGGGCGGCGGAGGCCGCAACGACGAGTCCCACGGCGAGTCCCAACGTACGGACAGATGTTCGGGTCACGGGTCCCCTCGGGTGCTGGTTCAGTGCGGGAAATTGGGGTTCCGCCCCGCATAACGCAATGCAGACCGGCGAGTTGGGGACCCAATTGCCGCTGGTTTGGTCCCCGCGGGACGCCGACCGCGAAACCTTTGTGCCGCACGGCAGGTCTTTCCTAATGGTCAACAGGTCGACGATGACCGCGAGGATCACACCGATGAGCTCACTGGAAACCGAAATCAATCAGGTGCTCGTGACGCTGGTGCACGACGTCGAAGCGGCGGTGCATGCGATGTATCGCGGCGAGGTGCGCCAGAACACGGCGAAGCTCAAGACGGACGCGCAGCGCACGACGGCGCGCGATGCCGTGCTGGCTCTCGTCGGGATCGGCCGGCCCGTCAGCGACACGGACCCTGGCTCCGTGCGCGCATCGGTGCTCTCGCCCGAGGAGGTGGCGGCCCTCACTCGCTGCATCACCGGCTGGCTGCCCATGGGCGACCCCCGCGCCGCCACGCCGAACTCGCGGTGCATTCCCGCGGCGCGCGAGATCGCGCCCACATGGGGAGAGCGCGAGAAAGCGCGGTTGGCGATCCGTCGGGCCGAGACCGGCTGAGCGCCGGTGCTCGACCCGCCTAGAGGAAGCGGGCGGGGGGGCAGCCCGGCCCCCCGCCCGCCCCGGTTCCGCCGGTCGAGCGCGCTACTTGCGGCCGACGAGTGACCGGAGCACGTAGGGCAGAATGCCGCCGTGCCGGTAGTAGTGCATCTCCTCGGGTGTGTCGATGCGCACCAGCACCGTGAACTCCTTGATCATGCCGTCGCTGGCGGTGGCGCGCACGGTCAGCCCCGCCTTGGGCGAGAGCGAGTCGCCGAGCCCCACGATCTCGTACGTCTCAAAGCCGGTGAGCCCCAGCGACTGGCGGCCCTGCCCACCCGTGAACTCCAGCGGCAGTACACCCATTCCCACCAGGTTGGACCGGTGGATGCGCTCGAACGATTCGGCGATCACGGCCTTCACGCCGAGCAGGATCGTGCCTTTGGCCGCCCAGTCGCGCGACGACCCGGTGCCGTACTCCTTGCCGGCCACGATCACCAGTGGCGTGCCCGCCTTCTGGTACGCCATCGCCGCATCGTAGATGTACGTGGGCTGGGCGCCGGGGGCGGTGGCCGTCCACCCGCCTTCGGTGCCCGGGGCGAGTTCGTTGCGCAGACGGATGTTGCCGAAGGTACCGCGCATCATCACCTCGTGATTGCCACGGCGCGATCCGTACGAGTTGAAATCCTTGCGGTCCACGCCGTGCGCCACCAGCCACTGACCGGCGGGACTCTTGAGCGGGATGCTTCCGGCCGGCGAGATGTGGTCCGTGGTGATCGAATCGCCGAGCATCGCCAGCACGCGGGCGCCGGCGATCGGGCGCACGCCCGGGGGCGTCATCGTCATGCCGTCGAAATACGGCGGGTTCTTCACGTACGTGGAATCGTTCTGCCACGCGTACGTCTCGCCGTGCGGAACGTCGAGCTGCTGCCACTCCGCGTCGCCCTTGAACACGTCGGCGTACTCGGCACTGAAGAAATCACGCTTCACGCTGCGCAGGATCTCGTCCTGCACGTCCTTGGCGCTCGGCCAGATGTCCTTGAGGTACACCGGTCCGTGGGTGCCCTCGCCCAGCGGTTCGGTGGTAAGGTCGACGTCCATGCGACCGGCCAGCGCGTAGGCCACGACCAGCGGGGGCGACGCCAGATAGTTGAACCGCGTCAGCGGGTTCACGCGCCCCTCGAAGTTGCGGTTGCCGCTCAACACCGACGCCACGATGAGTCTCTTCTGTTCGATGGCGGCGGCGATCGATTCAGGGAGCGGCCCCGAATTCCCGATGCACGTGGTGCAGCCGTACCCTACGAGATTGAACCCCAGCGCGTCGAGATACTCCGTGAGCCCGGCCTGCTTGTAATAGTCGGTCACCACCTTGGAGCCCGGGGCCAGTGACGTCTTCACCCAGGGCTTGGACTTGAGCCCCTTCTTCACCGCGTTCCGCGCCAACATGCCGGCGGCGATCATCACGCTCGGATTCGACGTGTTGGTGCAGCTCGTGATGGCGGCGATCACCACCGCGCCGTGACGGAGCGTGAAGGTCTGCCCGTTGTGCGCGCATTCCACCGCGTTGTGAGTCTGCGCCCCGCCTTCTCCGTCCATCCGGGCCTTGGCGCCCTGCGTGTCGCCGTTGCCGGCCGACACCGCGAGGCGCTCCGCTTCCCCCTTGTACGCGTCGGCGTACATTGCCTTGGCTCTGGCCAGCGGCACTCGGTCCTGCGGACGCTTGGGGCCGGCCAGGCTCGGCTCGACCGTGGCGAGATCCAGCTCCAACGTGTCGGTGAATACCGGGTCGGGCGTGTCGTCGGTGCGGAAGAGCCCCTGCGCCTTGGTGTATGCCTCCACCAGCTCGACGTGGTGCTCGGGCCGGCCGGTGAGCCGCAGGTACTTGAGTGTTTCGGCATCGCACGGGAAGAAACCCATCGTCGCGCCGTATTCGGGCGACATGTTGGCGATCGTGGCGCGGTCGGCGAGCGACAACGACGACAGGCCGGCACCGTAGAACTCCACGAACTTGCCCACGACCTTCTTTTTGCGGAGCATCTCGGTGCAGGTGAGCACGAGATCGGTGGCCGTGGTGCCCGGCGGCAGCTTGCCGTGCAGCTTGAACCCGACCACCTCCGGAATGAGCATCGTCACCGGCTGGCCGAGCATCGCCGCTTCGGCTTCGATGCCGCCCACGCCCCAACCCAGCACCCCGAGGCCATTGATCATGGTCGTGTGGGAGTCGGTTCCGACGAGCGAATCCGGGTAGGCCTCACCCGTCTCGCTGTTCACGAACACCGTCTTGCCCAGGTACTCCAGGTTCACCTGGTGGCAGATGCCGGTGCCCGGCGGCACGACGCGAAAGTTCTTGAACGCATCCTGCCCCCAGCGCAGGAACACGTAGCGCTCCGTGTTGCGTTCGAACTCCCGCTCGGTGTTGAGCAGGAACGCCGCCGCGCTGCCGTATTCGTCCACCTGTACGGAGTGGTCGATCACGAGATCCACCGGTTGCAGCGGATTGATCTTCTGCGGATTGCCGCCAAGTTTGGCGATTGCATCGCGCATTGCCGCCAGGTCGACCACCGCCGGCACGCCCGTGAAGTCCTGGAGGAGCACGCGGGACGTGCGGAACGCGATTTCCTTCTCGACCTTCGCCTTCACGTCCCAGCGGATCATCGCCTCGATGTCTGCCCGCCGCACGAAGGCATCGTCTTCGTTTCGCAGCAGATTCTCGAGCAGGATCTTGAGACTGAACGGGAGCGTGGCGGTGGTACCGCCCAGGTCACCCAGCCGGTAGACAGTGTACGTCTTGCCGTCGACGGCGAGCGCCGTGCGGCTGCCAAAGGAGTTCTTGCTTGTCATGGAATGGCCTCTCGATCACGGCCGCGCTGTGGGGCCGGGGCGAGGGTTCGCAGTGGAGCCACTGCCGTGTGGACGGCAGGCTGCCATCAAATCTAGCGCAACGCTTCGGGGCCGGCAGGATGATCCCGACCGGCATTGACGGACCCGCGCCCTGCGGTGTACATGATCCGCACCGCCGCACGCCGACACCGAGATGCCGGCGCTCATCCGAAGGCCGGTCGAAGGAATCGCCGGTAGCGCTTAGGTTTGGTCATGCCCGAATCCCAGGACGTCGTCGCCCTCGCACAGCGCCTCATGGCCATCGACTCCACGAGCGGCCGCGAGGGCGCCCTGATGACCCACGTCCACACGCTGCTCGAACAGCGCGGGTGGACGGTGACCCGCATCCCGGTAAGCGAGGGCCGATTCGCCGTGTTCGCCCGCGCCGGCGACGTACCCTTCGTCACCCTGTCCACGCACCTCGATACCGTGCCGCCCTATATCGCACCGCGCCTGGACGGCGACGTGCTCTGGGGACGTGGAGCGTGCGACGCCAAGGGCATCGCCTCGGCGATGATCTGCGCCGGCGACGTGCTCCGTGCCGAGGGGGCTCCCATTGCCCTGTTATTCGTGGTCGGTGAGGAGATCACGCATGACGGCGCGCACGCGTCCAATGCTTGGATCGCCCGGAGCGGGTTGAGGAGCCGCGCCATCGTGGACGGCGAGCCCACCGAGAGCCTGCTCGGCAGGGGCACCAAAGGCGCGATGCGCGTGATCGTGCGTACCAAGGGCGAGCCGGCGCATTCCGCCTATCCGCACCTCGGGCATTCGGCAATCGAGGATCTGGTTGGGCTGCTCGCCGAGTTACCCCACCTCGACCTGCCCCGCAGCGATCTGTTCGGCCCCACCACCGTCAACATCGGACAGATCAGCGGGGGCGTGGCCGATAATGTCGTCGCCCCATGGGCCGAAGCGCGGCTCATGGCCCGGACGGTGTCGCCGGCCGAAGACGCCATGCGCGTGCTGGAGCGGTGGGCCGCAGGCCGAGCCGAGCTGGAACAGGGCATCACCGTGCCGCCGGTCCAACTCGGCGTGCTTCCAGGCTTCGAGACGTCGGTCGTGGCGTTCGCCACCGACATACCCGAACTCGGCAATTGGGGCACCCCCTATCTATTCGGTCCCGGCTCCATCCACGTTGCGCACCGCGACGACGAGCACGTGCGGGTGGACGAGTTGCGCGCTGCGGTGGACGCCTACGCCCGACTGGCGCGCGCCTTGGGCTGAGCCGGGCCTACTTCCTTCCACGCCTCCGCCCACTTCGATACGGCGCCCAGCACGTGCTCGAGGGCGCGCCCTTTGGCGCTCAGCTCATACTCGACGCGCACCGGGGTGTTGGGCATGACCACACGCACCACGATGCCCTCACTCTCGAGTTCCTTGAGCCGCTCGGAGAGCATGCGGTCGCTCACTTCGGGAATGGCGTCCCGAATGTCGCAGTAGCGGGTGCGCCCCTTCATCAATACCTGCAGCACGGCGCCCGTCCACCGGCGACCTATCAACTCGATGGCCTTGTGGAAGTGGGGACAGACGGTGTTGGCCTGGTTGGACATGGCAAAAACCTCGGGCGAGCGGACGCACTTGACAAGAGTAACATCTTTTTTTAGAGTTACATATGAAAAGTAGGTAACACATCAACTAATTTCAAGTAGCGAGGCACCTATGAGCACCAAGACCACGTGGCAGATCGACACGGCGCACAGCGCTGCCGAGTTTGCCGTCAAGCATCTCATGATCTCCACGGTCAAAGGCTACTTCGCCGACGTGCAGGGCACGGTTACTGCGGACGACGCGAATCCCGCCGCATCGACGGTCGAAGTCACGATTGGCGTGGCCAGCATTGATACGCGGGACGACAAGCGTGATGCCCACCTCAAGTCCGGCGACTTCTTCGACGCCGAGCAGTACCCGACGATCAGGTTCACGGGCAAGCGCATCAACGGCTCGGTGGACGGCGAGTTCACGCTCGTCGGCGACCTGACCATCCGCGACGTGACACGCGAGGTTACCCTCGCCGTTGAATCGGCGGGGCGCGCCAGGGACCCGTGGGGCGGCGAGCGCGCCGGCTTCGCCGCGACCACGCGCATCAACCGCAAGGACTTTGGCCTCACGTGGAATGTGGCGTTGGAGGCGGGTGGCGTACTCGTGGGTGACGACGTCAAGATTTCCATCGACTTGCAGCTGGTGAAACAGGCCGCGCAGGCCGCGGCGTAACGGCCGGCCCCGTGGCGGGGGTGTTCGCACCCGCCGCCGGCGGGGAGCGGCAATGGAAGGCATGATGTCCATCGATCCGGGCACCGCGATTGGCGGGGTCCAGCTCCGCGTGAGCGACCTCGACCGGTCTCTCGCGTTCTATACGGACGTGTTGGGGCTCGACCTCCTTCACCACGCGGGCGATCACGCCTCGCTCGGTTCTGGCGGGCGCGCGCTCGTGGACTTGCGGAGAATCGCCGGTGCGGTGCGGCGCCCGCGGCGAAGCACGGGGGTGTACCACTTCGCCCTGCTCGTGCCGGGGCGCATCGACCTCGGCCATGCACTGGCGCGGCTGGCGGAGTCCCGTTGGCCGCTACAGGGCGCGTCCGACCATGGTGTGAGCGAAGCGCTCTATCTCGGCGATCCGGACGGCATCGGCATCGAGATCTATCGCGACCGGGAAAGGGGCGAATGGCCGGTGACCGGCGGTTTGCTGCAGATGGTCTCCGAGCCGCTCGACCTGCAGGCTCTGCTCGACGATGCGATCGCCGTGGGCATCGCGCCGCCGCGCGTTCCACCGCACACGCGCATGGGACACGTGCACCTGCAGGTGCGCGACCTCGATGAGGCCGACGCGTTCTACCATGGTGTGTTGGGGTTCGACGTCACGCAGCGCATGGCGTCGGGCGCGCTGTTCGTGTCGGCGGGCGGCTATCATCACCACCTCGGGCTCAACACCTGGGGGGTAACCGGCGCGCCGTCGGCGCCGGAGAATTCGCCGGGGCTCGACTACCTCCGGATTGTGCTGCCGGGTCGCGAGGCGCTCCACGCGGCGCGCGATGCCGTTTCGCACGCCGGGGCCACGGCGGAGCCGCACGATGGCGGATGGCTGGTGCGCGACCCGTCGTCCAACGCGGCGTTGCTCGCGGCGGGCTAAGGAACGAGCAGGTCCTCGCGGTCGGCGTCTTCGTCCGGTGCGCCGGGCGTGACGAGGTCGAGGCGCGCTGCCTTGATGGCCCGCGTGGGGCAGTGGCGCACGAAGTCGCCGTCGGCCGCGGACCACTCCACCGTTGCCTCGCGGGGCACCGCTGTTCCGTCGGTGGAATCGATCATCATGGTGTCGGGCGCCAGGGCCAGGCACAGCCCGCACTTGATGCAGTCCTTGCGCACGACGTGCAACTGGATCCGCTTGCGCGGATAGATGCCGGAGGACTGCTCGAGATAGACCTCGATGTGCTCCAGCGCCTTGACCGTGGCGCGGTATCCTTCGCGGATGTTCTGCTCGGCGTGGGCGAAGCTCAGCCAGTTCGAATCCACCTTGGGGCGGACGAGCAACATCGGCGGGCCTTTCCACTGCATGAGCGGCTCCAGCTGCAGGTGGTGCATCATCGTGGTGACCGCGCGCATGTAGATGGCGGCGAACCCCTGGGCGCCGATGCGCGGGATGGGGCGCACATCGGAACTGCCCACGTCCACGGCAATCATGGCGTCCATGCGGAGGGCTGCGGCGGCCGCGGGCAGATTGTCGATCACGCCGCCGTCCGCGCACAGCCGTCCGTCCACGCGCGCCGGAGGGAAGAAGCCCGGGAGCGCGCACGACGCGTACACCGTGTCGCGTACCGACACCTCGCGCAACCCGGGGAGGCCCCACACCACGCGGGTGGCGCGCTCCAGGTCCACCGTGTTCACCAGCAGCGGGCGGGGCAGATCCTCGAAGGTGCCCGGGGGAACGACCTCATCCACCACGTTGCGCAGCGGTTCGCCCAGGTAGATGGACGGCGACCGCATGCGTTCCATGACCATGCCGAGGTGGTTGATGCGGAACAGGTCGCGGCGGCGGAGTGATTCCGCACGCCGCGCCAACTCGTCAGCACTCAGTCCGTGCACCGCGGCGGCGGCGATGAGCGCGCCGATGCTCGTGCCGGCGTACACGGCGGGGCGGATGCCCCGTTCCTCGAGGGCCCTGATCACGCCGATGTGCGCGAAGCCCTTCACGCCCCCGCCGCCAAGGACGAGGGCGATTCGGGCCCTGGACGCGCGATCGGCGGCCAAGCTACTGGAAATAGTTGTAGAGGCCGAACAGACCGACGACGGCGCCTCCCACCATGACGATGGTGCCGGGGGAGCCGCCGATGAGCGCGCCGACGATAAGCGCCGCGCCGCCCACGATCATCATGGCGCGGGACTGCGTGCGGTCGTCGGCGGGAACCAGGGCGCCGGTCTGTGCGAGCGGAACGTTCTGGGGCGATGGCCGCACACCGACGGCCGACGAACGAAGAACGGGCCCGACGGTGGCGCTCGGGATCGTGCCGGCCTGGACGGCCAACACCGGCGCGCCCAGCGGAATCGATACGATCGGGCGGGTGGGCGCCTGGGCGCTGGCCGCGGCTGACGTGAGTGCCAGCGCGAATGCGAGGGTCAACGGGTAAACGCGTCGGGTCATGCGGGTCCTCCGGCAGGGTGTGTGCGTTGCGGCGCGCCCGACAATCGGCCCGCCGCGGTTACTAGAATGGTGGCGTCCCGAGCGCGCTCGGTCTAGTGTTGTACACGGTTCGCCGCCGCCGGCGCCCACCCGACGTCTACCCAGCCGACCCCGTCCCGCCATGACTCAGCGCGCTTCCATCGAATCCTCGCTCATCCGAGCCGTGGGCGTTTGGGGCCTCGCCGCGAGCATCGTCAATCTGATCATCGGGGGCGGGATATTCCGTATTCCCTCCGATCCGGCGGTGGCCGGGCTGCTGGGGGCGGCGGCGCCGCTCGCCTACTTGATGTGCGCCCTCGCCATGGGGCTGGTGGTCCTGTGCATGGCCGAGGCGGGCAGCCGGGTGTCACTCACCGGCGGTCCGTACATGTACGTCGAGACGGCGTTCGGCCCCTACGCCGGGTTCCTGGTCGGGGTGCTCATCTGGTCCATCGGCGCCACGGCGGTTCCGGCGATCTCGATGATCTTTGCGGATAATTTCGCGCGCGTGGTGCCGGGATTCGATTCCGCGGCGGCCAAGGTGGGGTTGCTGGTGGTCACGTACGCGATCGTGGTGTGGATCAACGTGCGCGGCGTGAAGCAGGGCACCCGGCTCATCGGCGCCGCCACGGTCGTCAAGCTGGCGCCGCTGGGGCTGCTCGTCGTGGTCGGCGCGTTTGGCCTCCATATGGAATATCTCAAACCAACGACGATGCCGCCCAAACACGACTTCGCCCGGGCGGCGATGGTGCTGGTGTTCGTGTTCGCCGGGTTCGAGAGCGCCCTCGTGCCGAGTGGCGAGGTGCGAGAGTCGTCGCGCACCGTGCCGCGTGCGCTGCTCCTGGCCATGAGCATGGTGACGCTGCTGTTCATCGCCCTCCAGCTCGTGGTGCAGGGCATCCTGGGGCCTCACCTCGTGGGCTCGGCCACCCCGCTGGCCGACGCCGCGGCAGTCGTCATGGGCCCGTGGGGCGCCCAGCTGTTCGCCGTGGCCGTCGTGCTGTCGACGTTCGGGTTCATGACCGGCATGGCACTGGCCATGCCGCGGGCCCTGTTCGCGTTCGCGCGCGACGGCTACGCGCCGCGCGCGCTGGCCGCGGTGCACCCCCGCTACCACACGCCGCACGTGGCCATCATCGCGCAGGCGGTGCTGACCGTGGTGCTGGCCGCCACCGGCGCGTTCGAGCGGCTGGTCGTGCTGGCCAATCTGGCGGCGCTCCTCGCCTACCTGGGATGTTGCGCCGCCGCGTTCGAACTGCGCCGGCGCGACGTGCGCGGCGCCGGCCAGCCGTTCCGCCTCCCGGGCGGCAACACCATCCCCGTTCTCGCCGCCGTGCTGGTGATCGCCCTCCTGTCGTCGGTCACGGTGCGGGAATGGCGGATTGCCGGACTCGTGCTCTCCGTCGCCACGCTGGTATTCGTGGCCACGCGCCGCTCTCGCGCCGAGCGCGCGGCTGCCGCCCCGGCCGTATGACCGATCCGCTGCTCGCCTTCCGCCCCGAATTCCCGATCCTCGCCCGCACCACGTACCTCGTATCCAATTCGCTGGGCGCCATGCCGCGTCACGTGCCCGACCGGCTCGCGGAGTACGTGGACGAGTGGGCCGAACAGGGGGTCCGGGCGTGGGGGCGGGCGTGGTGGGAGATGCCGGCGGCGCTGGGCGACGAGATCGCGCCCCTGATCGGGGCCAGCGCGGGCCAGGTGGTGATGGTGGGCAACGTCACGCTCGGCCAGGCCACGGTGCTCTCGGCGCTCGATTACCCGCCCGAACGAAATCGCATCGTGATGACCGAGTTGGATTTCCCCTCGGTCCGCTACGTCTACGACCGCCTGGCGACGCGCCTCGGCGCCGAGATCATCGTCGTGCCGGCAGCGCCCGACGGGATCAGTGTGGACGCCGACGCCGTGGCGGCGGCGATCGACGAGCGCACGCGACTCGTCTGTATCTCGCACGTCCTCTTCCGTTCGGCATTCGTGATGGATGTGGCACCGATCGCCCGGCGGGCGCACGAGATGGGCGCCCTGGTGTCGCTCGACGCGTTCCATTCGGTGGGCGTGCTGCCGGTGGACGTCCAGGCACTGGGCGTGGACTTTCTCACCGGCGGCGTCCTCAAGTGGCTGTGCGGCGGTCCCGGCGGCTGCTTCCTGTACGTCGCGCCCTGGATCCAGACCGCGCTCGAGCCGTCGCTCACCGGGTGGCAGGCGCACGCGAATCCGTTCGACTTCGAGACCGAGATGCGGTACACCGGTGGCATCTACCGGTGGCTCAACGGCACGCCGGCCATCCCCGCGCTGTACGCTGCCATCGAGGGCCCACGGCTCGTGCGGCGGGCCGGCGTGGCAGCGATCCGCGCCAAGAGCATGCAGCAGACGGCACGGTTGCTCGCGATGGCCGACGAGCGCGGGTACCCGGTCAAGACGCCGCGTGATCCGGCCCGTCGTGGAGGAACCGTTGCCTTCAACGTCCCCCACGCGTTCGAGGTATCGCAGTATCTTCTGTCGCGCGACGTGCTGGTGGATTTCCGTCCCAACGCGGGCATCCGCGTCGCGCCGCACTTCTACAACGCCGACGACGAACTCGACGCCGCCGTGGCGATGATGGACGAGGCGCTCACCACCGGCCGGTGGCGCGAGTTCGAGCTCCCACGTGGCACCGCCACCTGAATCGTGTTCCGATGAAGAAACCCACCGCTATCCGCCTGCGCCGGCGTTACGTGAACGACCGCACCCCGCTCGTCGTACTCCGCTTTGAAGACGGCCACGAGATCCGGGTCGCCAGGGGCCAGGGAAAGGAATTCGACGCCTACGAGGGCGAGACGATCAAGATCATCGCGATCTACGATCCCACCTCCGCGGAACGCGAGGTGCTCGACTCGCGCAAGGCCGAGGCGTTCGACCCCGCGTGATCCGGATCCTCCCGGACCTGCGCCGCGCGATCGCCGGCGGCGAGGCGGTGGTCGCGCTGGAGAGTTCTGTGATCGCGCAGGGGCTTCCCTCGCCCGCCAATCGCGACGCCGTTGAGCGGATGACGGCGGCGGTCCGTGGCGCGGGGGCGCACCCTGCGATCACGGCCGTGGTCCGCGGAGTGCCGGCGCTCGGGCTCGAGCCCGGCGAACTGGAGCGCTTCCTCACCGGGAACGGCGTGCGGAAGGTATCGGCCCGCGATCTGGCGCTGGCCGTCGTCCAAGGGGCCGATGGCGCCACGACGGTGGCGGCATCGCTCGCCCTCGCCCACCGGGCCGGCGTTCCGGTGTTCGCCACCGGCGGCATTGGCGGTGTGCACCGCGAACCGCCATTCGACGAATCCGCCGACCTGGTGGAACTCGCGCACACGCCAATGGTCGTCGTGTGCGCCGGCGCCAAGGCGATTCTCGACCTCCCGGCCACCATGGAGCGGCTGGAAACGCTCGGCGTGCCCGTGGTGGGTTTCCGGACGTCGGAGCTGCCCGGGTTCTACACCGTGGACACCGGGCTGCGGCTGAGCGCGCGCGCGGAATCGGCGGCGGAGATCGCCGCCATCTTCCGGGCCCACCGGGCACTGGGCCGGACTCAGGCGCTGGTGGTCGTGCAGCCGCCGCCGGCCGGCATCGCATTGCCGCGCGTCGAAGTGGAACGTGCCGTGCAGCACGCGCTGGACCGCGCGCGGGCCGACGGTGTACGGGGCGCCGCCGCCACGCCCTATTTGCTCGCGGCAGTGACGGCGGTCACCGACGGGCGGTCCCTCGGAGTGAACCTCGCGCTGCTCGAACGAAACGCTTGGTTGGCCGCGGAAGTCGCTGTAGCGATGGTCGGCGCCGGGTAGCGCATCAAAATGGCGCGTGTTGAAGCAAAACTCACCGTTGAACTTCGCGGCACGGTGATTGTACTATAGGCATGCCCTCTCGATTCGGAGGTCTTCGTCCTCATGCCCACCCCGTTCCTGAGTTCCGAGGAGTACGATGAACGTGCCCACCAACTCTACAACGAGGGGTTGTATGACGAAGCCCTGGACGTCTTGCGTGAGGGGCTGGCGCTCTACCCGAATTCGGTAGAGCTGCACATCGGCGTCGGCTATGCGCGCCTGGCCCGCGAGGAATTTCCGTGGGCGCGGCGGAGCTTCGAGCAGGCGCTCGTGCTCGAGCCCGACCACGAAGATGCGCTGGCCGGGATCGGCGAGACGCTGCTCAAGTTCGGCCAGGAAGACGCCGCGGTCCGGTGTTTCAATCGGATCTTCGAGCTCGGGTACAGCGACGACCTCGATCTCATGCTGCAGGTCGGGCGGGCCCTGTTCCGCGAGGCGTCGTTCCGCGAACGGCCGGCGCTGTTCGAATTGGCGCTCGAATTCTTCGAACAGGCCAGGGAGCAGGCGCCCGAGATGGCCGAGGCGATTGCGTGCGTCGGCTACGCGCAGCACCGGCTGGGCGACGACACCTCGTCCATCCAAGCGCTGCGCGCGGCGCTGCAGATCGACGCCGACCACGCCGAAGCGCGCATCTACCTGGCTAACATCCTGTACGATCGCGCCGAGTACGAGGGCGCACTCTACCATTTCGAGCGGACGCGCCCAGACGACCACTGGGACGAACTCGGCATCTGGCGATTGATCGAACTCAAGCGATCCATCTACAAGCTCGACGAGAGCGATGCCGAGCTGACGCCCTGGCATGCGCGTCTTGCCGAACTGGGTGACGACGCCGACGATCTGGAAGACGTGCTCCTCGACCTCGACGAGGGCGGTGAGGAGAGCGACGAGCGAGCGGCCCCGCGGAACCAACTCGAAATGTTCGGCACCCTGCTCAGCGGCCTCGTCGAGCGCGATGACGCCCAGGGCGCGCATCCGCACCAGGTGGTGGGAGGCGACGGGATGAGCTTCGAAGGGTCGTGGGAAGAGATCGTGACCCATATGCGCGACGCCGAGGACACCCACGCGGCCTCGTCCATCGAGGACTACATGCGGGGCCGTGCTCGCCATGTGCTGACGCAGACCGGCATCCAGCTGCCCATCCACGACGCGGAGAGTTTCCTGCGGGCGAGCGCGCGCGCCGGCCTGCTGCGTATCGTCCGGTGAATTCGTCGGACCCGCAGGGCGCGGACGCCGCGCTCGGCGCCGCCCGCGCCGCGATCGGCCGCCTCGCTCCGTCGAGCCATCCCGATGAGTTGGCCGCCGATCTGCTCGACGCGTGGTCGGCCGTGGAGGACGCCCTGCGCGCCGCCATCGGCGGCAGTGGTACGGCCGGCATGCAACTCGTGCGCGAAGCCCGCCGCCGCCAACTGCTCACGTTCGATCAGGCCAACGCGCTCGCCGCGCTCTCCGCCGCGCGCGACCGCGCCGGTGACACGGAGTATCGCCCCACGACCACGGATATCGAGGCCGCGCACCAGGCCCTGACGGCGCTCGATGCCTCGCTCGGGGCTGCCGCCCGTTCGTCGGGCGGAGCGGGGACCGCCGCGACCATGCCGGTTGCCCCGCCGCGCCCCCTACTCGAGGCCATGACACCGCCCGGACGGCTGGAATCGGTGCCCGAGCCAGTGGATGGCCCAACGCCCGCTGGCCAGCGGCGCGTGTCGCACACCGGCCGGTGGCTGGTCCTGGTGGCCGTAACGATCGTGGTCGCGGCTGCTGCGAGCGGCACGTATTACTGGCTCGGCGGCCCACGGCGCGACGGCGTGCTCCGGCAGGCGATGACGGAATACGAAGCCGGTAATCTCGATGCCGCGACCGCGGACTTCCGGCGTGCCGCGCTCATCGACCCCGGCTATGCGATCACGCACGTCTACCTGGCCCGCATCGCCCGCCGCACCGGCAACCTCGCGGCGGCCAACGACGAGTTGCAACTCGCCCTCACCGCCGACCCAACCAACTTCGTGGCCCTGCGCGAGATGGGAGATTATCTGTTCACGGCCGGCCAGTACGAGTTGGCGCGGAAATTCTACGTGCGGGCCGTGTCGGCCAATCCCGAAGACCCCGCCGCCCAGGGATACCTGGGGTGCACGCTCGTCAAGCTCGGGCGCATCGACGAGGGCGAGCGGTGGATCACGCGCGCCGGCCCCGGCGTGTGGACGCGGTGCGTCTCCGGGGCAACCCCGCCCGATACGCTGCACTGATCGGTGCCGCGGCGCGCCGGGTCGTCACGCGCCGGCTATCATTCGCAGATCATGACCGAACTCCTCGATCCGGCCACCGTGCGCCGCTGCGTCCTTGCCAACGGCCTCACCGTACTCGTCCGCCGCGACCCGTCGGCACCGGTGGCGGCCATCGTCACCCACGTCAGAGCGGGATACTTCGACGAGACCGACGACGTCGTCGGTATCGCCCACGTGCTGGAGCACATGTTCTTCAAGGGCACGCCCCGCCGGGGCGTGGGCGAGATCGCCAAGCAGACCAAGGCCGTGGGCGGCTACCTCAACGCCGGGACGATCTACGACCACACCGTGTATTACACGGTGGTGCGCGCCTCCGGGTTCAGCGAGGCACTCGACATCCAGGCCGACGCTTATAACAATTCATTAATAGACCCCGGCGAGTTGGGACGCGAACTGGAGGTCATCATCCAGGAGGCCAAGCGCAAGGCCGACAACCCGGGCGCCGTGGCCACCGAGACGCTGTACGAGATGCTCTTCGACCGCCATCGCATGCGGCGCTGGCGCATCGGGCGCGAGGACGGCCTGCGCCGACTCACGCGCGATGACGTGGTTGGGTTCTACCGGAACTTCTATCGTCCCGGCACGACCATTCTCAGCGTCGTCGGCGACGTCGACCCCGACCGGGCGCTGCGCGAGATCGAGGCGCGGTACGGCGGCGCGCCGGCCGGCGCGCCGTTGCGCACGCCCGGGCCCGTCGAAACCGGATTGCCCGACTTCCGATACCGCGAACTGAGCGGCGACATCGCGCAGGCCCAGCTCGCGTTCGGGTGGCGCACGGTGCCCCCGCTCCACGCCGATACGCCGGCCCTGGAATTGCTGGCCGCGATTCTCGGTCAGGGGCGCGCATCGCGGCTCTACCGCGCCGTGCGCGAACGTCAGCTCGCCTCGTCGGTGAGTGCCTACGACTACGCCCCGACCGAGGTCGGCGTGTTCGTGGTACACGCCGAAGGGCAGCCCGGCACCCTCGTCGAGGCCGCGCGCGCCGCATGGAGCGCGGTGCTGGGCGTCCGCGAGCACGGCGTGTCCGACGCCGAGGTGGAGCGCGCGCAGCGCATCTTCGAGGCGCGGTTCATCCGTCGTCTGGAGGACATGGAAGGGCAGGCGAACCACCTGGCCGAATGGGAATCGCTTGGCGGCTGGCGGCTGGGCGACGCGTTCTACGACCGGCTGATGGCGTGCACCGCGGCCGACGTGGCGCGCGTCGCGCGGACGTATCTCGATCCGTCCGGGGCCGGCGTCCTCGCCTACCGCCCCGCGTCGTCGCCGGTCGTGGTCCGCGACGCGGCTGCCATGCGCGAGATGCTCGACGCAGTGCAGCCGGCCATTCCTTCTGCCCGGTCGATGCCCGCCGTGGGCGGCCCCGTGGCGGCGCGGACCGGGGCTGCGTTCGTGCGGGAGGAGGCGGGGGTGCGTGTGTATCGTACGGCGCGCGGCGTCCCCGTGCTCGTGCGCCGCAAGGCCGGCTCGCCGATGGCGCATATGGGGGTGTTCGTCGATGGCGGGGCGATCGCGGAAACGGACGCCACGGCGGGCCTCACCGCGCTCATGACGCGTACGGCGCTCAAGGGTACGCGCTCACGATCGGCCGAGGAGATCGCCGAGTTGGGCGAGTCGCTGGGCGGGAGCGTGAATGCGGCCGTGGGCGGCGAGAGTTTCGGGTGGTCCATTTCGGTACCGGCGCGGCACTATGCCGAAGCCATGGTCCTGCTGGCCGACGTGACCCAGCACGCCACGGTGCCCGATGCGGCGCTGGAGACGGAGCGGGCCACCGCGCTGTCCGAGGCGATCGCGATGCGCGACGACATGTACGGGTACCCGATGCAGATGGCGTTGCGCGCGGCGTATCCGTCGCATCCGTACGGCCGGCCGACCGGAGGCACCGAGGCGTCACTGCGGGCGATCACCGTCGACGCCGTGCGCGCCTGGCACGCGTCGCGCGTGCGGCAATCGGCGGCGGTGGTCGGGGTGGTCGGTGATGCGGACCCCGACGCCCTGGCCGACACCGCCGCCCGCGCATTTGGAGAACTGGAATACGCACCGGGGCCGACGGTGGGCGCACCGACGTGGCCGGCGGTCGTCGAAACGGCTGTCGAGGCGCGCGACAAGGCGCAGACCGCGCTGCTCATGCTCTTTCCCGGCCCTTCCCGATTGGATGACGACCGCTATGCGGCCGGACTGGTGGCGGGCATCGCCAGCGGCCTGGGCGGGCGCTTCTTCGATGAACTGCGCGAGAAGCAGTCGCTGGCCTACACCGTGCACGCGTTCGCCGCCGAGCGGCGGCTGGCCGGCGCCTTCGGGGCCTACATCGCCATGTCTCCCGAGCGCGAAGAGGTGGCACGTGCCGGCCTGCTCGCGGAGTTCGCCAAGCTTGTCGAGACGCCGGTGACGGCGGAGGAATTGGCGCATGCGCAGACGTACGCGCTGGGCGTGCACGACATCCGGCTGCAGCGCGGTGGGGCCGTGTTGAGCGACGTGATCGGGGCTTGGCTCGACGGCCGCCTGGCCGAGCTGGACGAATTCGAGGCTCGCGTGCGAGCCGTGACCGCCCGGAGCATCCAGGCACTGGCGCGGCGCTACTTCGATCCGGCGCGCCGCGTGGAAGGCATCGTGCGCGGCGTCGGCAAGACGGTGTAGCAGCACCGCGTCACGCGGCGCGGAACATGAAATACGCAGCGCCCACCATGCAGAGACCGGCCCACAAGAAGTCCAGGCGCGGTGGCTGCTTCATGTAGAAGATGGCGAACGGCACGAACACCGACAGCGTCACCATCTCCTGGATCATCTTCAGCTGGCCGAGGGTGAGCGTCTGGTAGCCGATGCGGTTGGCCGGCACCTGGAACATGTATTCGAAGAACGCGATCGACCAGCTGATGACCGCGGCTACGTACCACTTACGGTCGGACAGGTTCCGCAGGTGGGCGTACCAGGCGAACGTCATGAACGTGTTGGACAGGATCAGCAGACCGACGGTCTTGAAGACGATTGACATGCCGTGGGTATTCCTCGTGGGGGTAGCCGACCGCGCACGCCATGGCGCGCACTCAGAACATCGACATCGCGAGGAACGACCGGAGCGAGTCGTTGGTCTGGCGCAGGCGCGTCGAGAGCAGGCGCACCACCGCCCACAGGACCTTGTAGGCCAGCTCGCGATTGAAGTCCATCAACATCTCGAAGTCGGGGCGGTTGATCGTGAGCGCCGTGGTGCCGCCGTTGGAGATGGCGTGCGTGGAGCGCTCGCTCCGGTCGAATACCGCCATCTCGCCGAACACGGCGCCCGCCTTGAGGATGGCGAGGGCCTCCTCTCCGCTGCCCGGGACGTCGCGGCTGATTCGCACCTCGCCGTCGGTGATCAGGTACAGCCGGTTCCCTGCTTCGCCTTCGTGGAAGATGTACTCCCCGGAGACGAATGTCTCCTCCTTGCACAACTCGGCGATGGCCGAGAGTTCGGCAGTGTCGAGATCTCTGAAGATCGCCACGTGACGTAGGAGCGCGACCACATCCGGCATCCGGACCTCGGGAAAGTGGGCGGGAATGGCAAGGTAGGTTGCGCCGAACGCAGTGGCAAGCGAAGGCGAGGCTCCTTAGCTTAGGGCCATGCACGCGCGGCGGGGCCTGCGACATGTACCCAACTGGATCTCCCTGTCCCGGCTCGTGATGGCGGGCGCGTTCGTGGGCAGCGATGCGACGGAGACTCGCATCACGCTGATCGGTCTCGCGGCTGCCACCGACTTCCTGGATGGCTACATCGCCCGCCGCGCGCAGGTGACCAGCCGGTGGGGCGCGCTACTCGACCCGATTGCCGACCGCGTGTTCGTGCTCACCGCGGTGTCGACCTTCCTGTTCACCGGCGCCATCGGCACCCTGGGCTACTTCGTGATCATCTTCCGCGATCTGATGACCGCGGTGGGGTTCCTGGTGGCGCGCATCATTCCCTGGCTGCGCCCGGTGGAATTCCGCGCGCGGCCCCTGGGCAAGCTGGTGACCGTGCTGCAACTGGGCACGTTCGCGGCGATCATCCTGCGACCGGCCTGGGTCACGCCGTTGCTCGCTGGGGTGTTCGCGGCGTCGGTGTGGGCGGTCGTGGACTACACGCTCGCGCTCTGGCGCGCGCGCGTGCAGTGACCGGGCTGCGGATCGCGGCGCGTGCCGTCTGGTTGGCGCTGGCGTTGCTCGCGCTGCCCCGCGAGCGCCTGCTGGCGCAGGCGATCCCATCGCAGCCCGAGATCCGGGCCGACCTGCTCGGGCCGTCCCCGTACACGGTCCAGCTCGGCGGCGGCGTGAATCTCGGCGCCGGCTACTACCAACGCGTGGAACTCGACGGTGCGATAGGTGCGCGCCGTCGCGGATCCGGCCTGGTCGGGACGGCGCGGGCCGATGCGCTCCTGCGCCTGCTACTCGACCCGTTCGGGCAGGAGCGCTGGGGCCTGTCGCTGGCCGGCGGCGTCAGTCTGCGCGACGAGGCCGGCGACAAGGTCCGGCCGTATCTTGCCGGAGCGGTGGAACTCGAAGGGCCGATCACCCATGGGGTACGCGTCGCGTACCAACTGGGACTCGGCGGCGGGGTGCGGTTGGGCGTCGTGATCCGGCGCACCCGCACCACCTGGCGATGACCTATAGCTGACGGCTCGGAATCCGCCGTCGACCGTCAGCGGTGAACCACTGCTAGGCCGCGTTCGCGGCCCCGGCTTCTTCGGTGGCCGGTCTGGTCTTGGGCGGCAGCGCGAACCGCTCGCCGAGCGTCTTCAGTTGCTCGACATCGGCCTCCGCCAACTCGGGGTACCGATCGGCCATGTACTTCATGGTCTCCGAGAACCACTCCTGCCGGTGCTCCGGGGCGGAACCGATCACGCCACAGCGGATGATATGCTGGAACAGCTCGTCGCGGGCTTCCTCAAAGGGATTGGGCGCCGCGGGCGCCGAAAGGCCGCTCCGTCGATTATTGCTCTTAGCCATTTAACCTGATGAAGGGTATGGGTAGCGAACCAAACACTCTAAATCTAATGAAGGGGGCAGGGGTGTGCAGACCCGTCCCTTCACGCTTTCTACGCGCGCCGGGGCGGGAGCGTTCGAGCCGCCCGACGGGGCCTAACCCGCCGGCCCGCGGTTGCTTGCGTGGGGTGCGCGGCCCGGTCTAGGTTTGGCAAGACGCCCCGTATGTGCAGCGCGCGAGGCATGACCGGCCCACCCAACAAGGACGACGAGACGACATGGCGAAGCAGCGAGCGAGCGGCGGCAAGCAGCCGAACCCGGTGAAACGGAGCAAGACTTCGCCCGCGACACGCGGATTCTACATCCTGCTCGGCGTGATTGCGGTGGTAGGCATCGCCGCGCTCTCCTATCTCGCCGCGAAGCCCAAGGCCGGAGCATCCCAGTGGGACAGCACTCTGCCCAAACTGACCGCGATGGGGCACGTCGAGGGAAGCGACAGCGCCCAGCTCGAGGTCATCGAGTTCGCCGATTTCGAGTGCCCGATCTGCAGCCAGTTCGCCACGCTCACGGAACCCGACATCCGGACGCACCTGATCGACTCAGGGGTGGTGCGCATTCGATACATGGACTTTCCCCTGCCGATGCACGCCAACACCTGGAACGCGCACCGGGCCGCCTGGTGCGCCGGCGACCAGGGCAAGTTCTGGCAGATGCACGACGCCATCTATCGGTATCAGGACAGCTGGAACACCGAGGCCACCGACAACCCCGACAAAGTGCTCGCGGGAATCGCCAAGGGAATCGGCCTCGACATGAATCAGTACACGACGTGCATCAACGCCAAGAAGTATCAGGCGCAACTCCAGGCCAATGAGCTCGAGGCGGAACGCCGCCACATCGACGCCACACCCACGTTCGTGTTCGGGAACACCGTCGTCGCCAACTACCTGACGTACGACCAGTTCAAGGCGCAGGTGGACCAAGCATTGGCCGCGAAGAAGGCCGCCGAGAAGAAATGACCCGACGTATGGTGCTGGCCGTGCTCGCGCTGTTCGGCGTGCTCCTGGCCACGTATCTGACCCTCCACCATTTGGGGATCATCGGCACGCTCGCCTGTGGAACGGGTGCGTGCGAGCTGGTCCAGTCCAGTCGCTGGGCACGGGTGCTCGGCATCCACGTAGCCGTGTGGGGCCTGGTGTACTACGCGGCCCTGTTCGTCGTGGCTTTCGCCGGCACTCAGGAGCGTCTGTCCGACGACCGACGCATTTCGCTGATCCTGCTCGGCCTCACGGGCTGGGGTGCGCTGTTCACGGCCTGGCTCATCTACGTCGAGTTGTTTCGCATTCACGCCATCTGCCGGTGGTGCATGGGCTCGGCGGCGATTGTGGCCGCCCTGTTCGTCGTCGCCCTGCTTGACTATCGCGCGCAAGCGACCACAGTAGTTCGCGAATAGCGGTCCCGGCGCGCGCTCGGCGCGCCGGTGTTTGGTTCTCGTTGACGTCGTCGCGCGGCGGCGTCCCTGGAGTGCATGCCATGCCTTCCTTCGTGCTCACCGTGAACGGCGCCAAGCAGACGGTGTCGGCAGAGGCCGACGCTCCGTTGCTCTGGGTGCTGCGCGACCAACTGCAGATGACCGGCACCAAGTTCGGGTGCGGCGTGGGTGCCTGTTGCGCCTGCGCCGTGCACGTCGACGGCGACTTTGCGCGGTCGTGCCAGTGGACCGTGGCCGACGCGGCGGGCCACCGGATCACGACCATCGAGGCGCTCTCGGCCTCGCCCATCGGACACCGCCTGCAGCAGGCCTGGATCGACGAGCAGGTGCCGCAGTGCGGGTACTGTCAGTCGGGGCAACTGATGGCGGCGGCGGCGCTGCTCACGTCCACCCCGCATCCGACGGATGCCGACATCGACAACGGCATGAGCGACAACATCTGTCGCTGCGCCACGTACCTACGCATCCGCCGCGCCATCCACCGCGCGGCCGGGGAGGGGGCGAAATGAAGAACAGGACGATCAGTCGCCGCCAATTCGTGGCCGTCTCGGCCGGCACCGGCGCGGCACTCGTGCTCGGCTTCAGCACGCTCGACGCGCTGACCGCCAAGGTGGCCCCGGGCGAACCGGGCCCCGGTGGTTGGACGCCGAACCTCTGGCTCAGCGTCGATCCCGATGGCACGGTCACGCTCCAGTCCGCCAAGTCGGAGATGGGGCAGGGCGTGTGGACGGCCATGCCGATGATCGTGGCCGAGGAACTCGACGCCGATTGGAGCAAGGTGCGCGTCGAACGCGCCCCCACCAACGGCAAGTACAACACCGGTACCGGCGGCAGCACGAGCACCCGCACCTCGTACATGCCGCTCCGGAAAGCGGGTGCCACCGCGCGCGCCATGCTGGTGGCGGCCGCGGCCGCCAGATGGGGCGTGCCCGCATCGGAATGCACGACAAACGCGAGCGTGGTGACCCACGGCCCGTCCAAGCGCAGCGCCACGTACGGTGACCTGGCCTCGCTGGCCGCCGGGCAGCCCCTTCCCACGGGCGACGTGCCGCTCAAGGATCCGGCCGATTTCCGGATCATCGGCAAGTCCACACCGCGGCTCGACATTCCGGCCAAGGTAGACGGCACGATACAGTTCGGGATCGACGTGGGGGTGAAGAACATGCTCGTGGCGGCTGTGGCTCGCTGTCCGGTGTTCGGCGGCTCGCTCAAAAGCGTGGACGACGCCAAGGCGCGCGCCATGGACGGCGTTCGCCAGGTCGTGAAGCTCGACGCCGTCGAACGCATGCTGCCGGCGCGGGTGGCGGTGCTGGCCGATACGACCTGGACGGCCATGAAGGCGCGTGACGCGCTGGCCATCACCTGGGATCCGGGGCCGAATGCGCACTACTCCACCGCCGCCGCCAACGCCGAGTACCATGCCCGGCTCAACGACGCCGCCGACGTCACGGGCACCAAGGGCGCGGTGCGGGCTGCCGGTGCCGGCGAGCAGCTGGTCGAGGCGGTGTACGAATTCCCGCTGCTCGCGCACGCATGCATGGAGCCCATGAACTGCACCGCCGACGTGCGCGCCGACGGCGTGGAGATCTGGGCTCCGTCGCAATCGCCCGACAGCATCCGGACCGGTGTGGCGCAGTTCCTCAAGGTGTCGCCCGATTCGGTGATCGTGCACTGCACCTTCCTCGGCGGCGGATTCGGCCGCCGCTCGCAGACCGACTATGCCATCGAGGCGGTGGAACTCTCGAAGGCGGCTGGGCGGCCGGTCAAGGTGATCTGGTCGCGCGAGGAGGACATCCAGCACGACTTCTACCGGGTGGACGGCATCCAGCGTATGCGCGCGGTGATCGACGCCCAGGGCAACCTCGTGAGTTGGGAGGACCGCGTGGTCGGTCCGTCGCTCGAGGCGTACGCGTTTCCGGGACGGGCAGGCGGCCGCCATTTCGACTCGGCCAAAGCGCCGCCCTACGCCATTGCCAACTACAAGTTGGAGATGGTGCTCGTGTCGAGCCCGGTGCCGATCTGGTTCTGGCGCTCGGTGGCCAATTCGCAGGATGGATACTGCATGGAAGCCTTCATGGACGAATGCGCGCACGCGGCGCGCAAGGACCCGGTGCAGTACCGCCTGGCGATGCTCCAGGAGAATCCGCGGGCGGCGCACGTGGTGCAGCTGGCGGCCGACAAGGCCGGGTGGGGCACGCCGCTGCCCAAGGGCCGTGGACGCGGATTCGCGTTCTACGACTACGATGGCACGCTGGTGGCGCAGGTCGTCGAGGCCGAGGTGCCGGCGAATGGCAAGGTGAAGGTGACGCGCGTGGTGTGCGCGTTCGATTGCGGCCAGTTGATCAACCCCGACACCGTGGTCGCACAGGTGGAGAGCGCCGTGGGGTGGGCGCTGAGCGCCGCGGTATACGGCGAGATCACGGTGAAGGACGGCGCCGTGCAGCAGAGCAATTTCACCGACTACAAAGTGGCGCGCATGAACGAGATGCCGCCGGTGGAGGTGTATCTGGTGGAGAATCACGAGTTGCCCACCGGCGTGGGCGAACCGGGCGTGCCTCCATTTGCGCCGGCCCTCCTCAGCGCGATCTTCGCGGCGACGGGTGTGCGCGTGCGGAAACTGCCGATCAAGGACGCGTTGAACGGGAACGCGACGACTTCGACGCAGTAAGACGACAGGGCGGGAGGGCGGTAAGGCCGATGACCGTGTGTCTCGGCCTACCCTCCTGCGTTCCCACTCACCTACCCTCCCCTCGTACTCTCGGTCGATGCACGTCGCTCCTGTCACTCTCCGCGGCATGCACGTGCGCCTGGAGCCCATGACCATGGACCACCTCGACGCGCTGTGCGCCGTGGGGCTCGCCCCTGAACGTGAGGATCGGTTGGACGTCGGTGGGACTCCCCTGGCTGCGCACGGCGGTGAACACGGAGGCGAAGTATCTGATGATGCGCCACGCCTTCGAGACCCTGGGGTGCCTCCGGGTGGAATTCAAGACGGACGTGCTGAACGAACGCTCCCGCCGGGCCATCCTGCGACTCGGCGCCAAGCAGGAAGGAATTCTGAGAAGTCATATGGTGGTGCAGGGCGGGCGCATCCGCGACTCGGTGTACGACAGCGTGATCGCCGAGGAGTGGCCGGATGTCAGGGGGCGATTGGAGCGGATGTTGGGGGCAGGAGGGTAAGAGGCGGTACTCGCCTGCCGGAATGGCCGGGGATTGTCAACTCTCCGTCGCCTCGTACTGTTCCTTGAGCTTGGCCACCACGGCCGGATCCGCCAAAGTCGTCGTATCGCCGAGCGCCCGTCCTTCGGCGATGTCGCGCAACAGCCGGCGCATGATCTTCCCCGATCGCGTCTTGGGCAGATCCGCCGAGAACAGCACGTCGTCGGGCTTGGCGATGGCCCCGATCTTCTCGCCCACGAACTCGCGCAGCTCGTCGTGCAGCGCCGGTGATGGCTTGAATCCCTCGCGTAGCGTCACGAACGCGGCCAGCGCCTGCCCCTTCATCTCGTGCGCCTTGCCGACGACGGCGGCCTCCGCCACCGCGGGATGCTCGACGAGCGCCGACTCCACCTCCATGGTCCCGATGCGGTGGCCTGCCACGTTGAGCACATCGTCCACGCGGCCGAGGATCACGTAGTACCCCTCGGCGTCGAGCTTCACGCCGTCGCCCGGAAAGTACAGATCGGGGCGCCCCGGCCACTTGGAGAAATATGTATTCACATATCGTTCGTCGTCGCCCCAGATGGTGCGGAGCATCGACGGCCAAGGGTAGGTGAGCGCCAGCAGCCCGCCGCCCAGCGGCAGCTGCTTGCCGGCGGCGTCGAGCAAGGCGGCGGCGTACCCGGGGAGCGGCTGGGTGGCGCTCCCGGGCTGCGTGGCAGTGATGCCGGGCAGCGGCGAGATCACGATGGCGCCGGTCTCGGTCTGCCACCACGTGTCCACGATCGGACAGCGCTCGCCGCCGATCACCCTGTGATACCACATCCACGCTTCGGGATTGATCGGCTCGCCCACCGACCCCAGCAAGCGCAGCTGCGACAGATCGTGCTTGGCCGGGTGCTGCGCGCCCCATTTCATGAACGCGCGGATCGCGGTGGGAGCCGTGTACAGGATGGTGACGCCGTACTTCTCGCAGATCTCCCAGAAGCGGTCCTTCTCGGGCCAATCCGGCGCCCCTTCGTACATCACGCACGTCGCGCCATTGGAGAGCGGGCCGTAGGTAAGATACGAGTGTCCCGTGACCCAGCCCACGTCGGCGGTGCACCAGAAGACGTCCTCCTCCTTCAGATCGAATACTTCCCGGGTCGTCGTCGTGCACCCCACCAGGTAGCCGCCCGTCGTGTGCACGATGCCCTTGGGCTTCCCCGTGGTGCCCGACGTGTAGAGGATGTACAACACGTCCTCGGCGTCCATCGCTTCGGGCTCGCACCACTGGCTGGCCGGGCGCATGAGCCGGTGCCACCAGTGGTCGCGCCCCTCCTTCATGTCGGCGAACGCCTCATCGCCGCCGGCGCCCGGGCGCCGTTGCACCACGATCACGTTCTGGATCGACGGCGTCTCCTCGAGCGCCTTGTCGCAGTTGCGCTTGAGCGGCACGACCGCGCCGCGACGATAGCCGCCGTCGGCGGTGATCAGCACCTTGCACTGGGCGTCGTTGATCCGGTCGCGTAGCGACTCGGGCGAGAAGCCCCCGAACACCACCGAGTGCGGCGCGCCGATCCGCGCACAGGCGAGCATCGAGATCACCGCCTCGGGAATCATCGGCAGGTAGATCGCCACGCGGTCGCCGCGTTTGACGCCGAGTGACCGCAAGACGTTGGCGAACTTGTTGACCTCCACGTAGAGATCCCAGTACGTGAGGGTGCGCCGGTCGCCGGGCTCGCCCTCCCAGACCAGGGCGGCCTTGTTGCGGCGCGCGCCACGCACGTGGCGGTCCACGCAGTTCACCGATGCATTCAGCTTGCCGCCCTGGAACCATTTGGCGTGCGGAGGCTTCCACTCGAGCACGCTGTCGAACGGCTCGATCCACTCCAGCGCCCGCGCTTCCTGTGCCCAGTACGCCGGGATGTCCTGCGCCGCCTTGTCGTAGATCGCCGGGTCGGACACAACGGCCGTTGCTCTGAACGAGGCCGGTGGGGGGAATTTTCGGTGTTCTTGAAGCAGGGTGTCGATGTCTGACATGAGAAGGGCCGAAAGGAGAAACGACGGCGGTGCGTACGGCGCGGGGGAATGGAGCGGGCAAGCGGAAGAACAGTGGATACTGCGAATTGGGCGGGGCGGGGGCAAGGTTCGAGGCGGCGAGGCGGGCGTGCCGCCGCTCGAGCGGCGGGCTATCTTCCAGATCGGCGCTGAGATCGCAACGACCCAGGATTGCCGCATGACGAACCCCGCAAGCCGGCGCACCAACGCATCCGGATCGCAGGTGCTCTCGGGCACTCGCGTGGTCGTCACGCGCGCCGCCAATCAGGCCGCCGCGCTGAGCCGTCCGCTCGCCGCACTGGGGGCCGAGGTGGTCGAGATGCCGGCCACACGCGTGGAGTTGCTTGACCCCACTCCCGCGATGGCCGCGATCGCCCACCTCGCCGATTACCACTGGCTGGTGTTCACCAGCCAGAATGCCGTCCGCTGCTTCTGGCAGCTACTGGGGCAGGCCGGCCGAGGGCTCGACGCCCTCGCCCGCCTCCGCGTGGCCGCCGTGGGACCGTCCACCGCGGCGGCGCTGGAAGCGCTTGGCGTGCCGGTGGCGGTGACCCCGACCCGGTTCGTGGCCGAGGGGTTGCTCGAAGCCCTGCGTGACCGCGACGACGTGCGCGGGACGCGCGTGCTCTACCTCGTGGCGCGCGGAGCGCGGGAGGTGCTGCCCGTGGGGTTGCGCGAGTTGGGCGCAACGGTGGATGTGGTGCCGCTTTACCGCTCGGTACCGGACGTCGAGGGAGCGGCGGCGCTCCGCGAGCGGTTGCTCGGCGGGCAGATCGACGTCGTGACCTTCACCGCGGGCTCGTCGGCCAGCGCCTTCGTGCACGCCGTCGGCGCCGACGCCGCGGCCCGTGCCGCCATCGCGACGATCGGCCCCGCCACGTCGGCCGTTGTCCGCGAATTGGGACTGGAGGTGCGCGCAGAAGCGGACCCGTCCACGCTCGACGGACTCGTCCAGGCCGTGGTGGCCGTCGTGCGTTAGACGGGGCTACATTGCAGCACACCCCTGAACGATGATTTCATGACCTCTGATAATCCGATCCGCATCGCCACCCGCTCGTCGGATCTGGCCCTGTACCAGGCGAATCTGGTCAAGGCGATGCTCGAGGCCCGCGGCCACGCCGCCGAGTTGGTGACCTTCAAGACGGTCGGGGACAAGAAGCTCGACGAGCCGCTCAGCGCCATCGGCGCCAAGGGGCTGTTCACCAAGGAACTGGAGCACGCGCTGGGCCGTGGCAAAGTGGACTGCTGCGTGCACTCCCTCAAAGACCTCCCTACTGAATCGCCCGACGGACTGGCCGTCGGCGCCGTGCTGGCGCGCGAGGATCCGCGGGACGTGCTCGTGATCAGCGACGTGATCGAGGCCGAATCGCTCGACGAACTGCCGCGCGGGTCGCGTGTCGGAACGTCCAGCCTGCGGCGCCGCGCGCAACTGGCGGCGCGGCGCAAGGACCTGGATATCGTCGAGCTTCGCGGCAACGTGCCGACCCGCGTCAAGAAGGTTGACACCGGCGTGGTCCACGCCGCCATTCTCGCCGCTGCCGGATTGCACCGCCTGGGCGTATCGCAGCGCATCACGGCCACACTCGATGCGCCGGACTGGCTGCCGGCCCCGGGCCAGGGCGCCATCGCCATCCAGATTCGCGGGGACGACGCGCGCATGCGCGAGACCACCGCGGCGCTCAACGACGCCCGCACGATGACCGACGTGCGAGCCGAGCGCGCGTTCCTGGGTGCGCTCGAAGGCGGATGCCAGGTGCCGATCGGCGCGCTGGTCATGCCGCGCGATGGCGGCTATGTCCTGCACGGACTGATTGCCGATCTCGAAGGCGTGCGGATCGTGCGCGGCGAGATCGCGCTCGACGAACGCGATCCGGAGTTGAGCGGTGTGCGGCTGGCCAACCAACTGCGCGGTCAGGGCGCCACGGAGATCCTCGCAGGGCTGCGGCGCGCACAGCATATCCCATCGCCACAACCGGAGTAGATTCCACGCTGGACGCCTCCGGCGGGGAATCCGCCCGGGCCAGCACGCAGGGTCGCCATATGCCAGGATTTCCCGACTATCGTCCGCGGCGGCTGCGCCGCACCGCCGCGCTCCGCCGTCTCGTGCGCGAGACGCACCTCTCGGCGTCGCAGTTCGTGCTGCCGATGTTCGCCCGTCCGGGTAAGCAGACCCGCGTGCCGATCGCATCCATGCCCGGCGTGTTCCAGTTGTCGGTGGACGAACTGGTGCGCGACGCTGCCACCGCAGCCAAGGCCGGCGTGGGCGGCGTGCTCCTGTTCGGCATTCCCGAGCACAAGGACGCCACCGGCACCAGCGCCTGGGACGAGCACGGGCCGGTGCAGGAAGCCGTGCGCGCCCTCAAACGCGAACTGCCCGATCTCGTCGTGATCACCGACGTGTGCATGTGCGAATACACCGACCACGGCCACTGCGGGGTGATCACCAACGGCGAGGTGGACAACGACGCCACCCTCGATCTGCTGGCGCGCGAGGCCGTGTCGCACGCCCGGGCCGGCGCCGACATCGTAGCGCCGAGCGACATGATGGATGGTCGCGTGGCCGCCATCCGCGGCGCGCTCGACGACGCGGGCTTCGCGCACACGCCGATTCTCAGCTACGCCGCCAAGTTCGCCGGTCCGTTCTACGGGCCGTTTCGCGACGCCGCCGAATCTGCGCCGCAGTTCGGCGACCGCCGCGGCTATCAGATGGACGCCGCCAACGCCGACGAGGCGTTGCGGGAGGTCGAACTCGACATCGCCGAGGGCGCCGATCTCGTGATGGTGAAGCCGGCTGGCCCGTTCCTCGACATCATCCGGCGGGTGAAGGACGCCACCGGCTATCCACTCGCCGCGTACCAGGTGAGCGGCGAGTTCAGCATGATCAAGGCGGCGGCCGAGCGCGGGTGGATCGACGGGGAGGGCGCGATGATGGACTCACTGCTCGGCATCCGTCGTGCGGGCGCCGACATCCTGATCACGTACTTCGCCGTCGAGGCGGCGCAGGTGCTGGCGCGCCGAGGCCTCGCGCCATGATGAACCTGTGGCGCGACCTGCCGCCCGGGGCCAATCCGCCGGAAGCCGTGACGGCGGTGATCGAGATTCCGCAGGGCAGCCGCAACAAGTACGAACTGGACAAGTCCACGGGGCTCATCAAGCTCGACCGTGTGCTCTATTCGGCGGTGCACTATCCGGCAGAGTACGGGTTCATCCCCCGCACGCTGCACGACGACGGCGATCCAATGGACGTGCTCGTGCTGCTGAAGGAAGAGACCTTTCCGGGCTGCATCATCGACGTGCGGCCAATCGGCGTGCTGCACATGGTCGACAGGGGCGAACCGGACGACAAGATCCTCGCCGTACCGCTGCACGATCCGTACTCACAGGATTCCTTCGACATCGCCGACATTCCGCAGCATATGCTGAGGGAAGTGGCGCAGTTCTTCGTGAGCTACAAGGAACTGGAAGGCAAGAAGGTCGAGATCGTGGGGTGGGGAAAGAGCGAAGAGGCGATGCGGCTGATCGTACGGTCAATCGCGCAGTACGACGATGCGTACCTGACCGTCGGGCCGTGACGCGCTGACCAGATCGTGAAGGCCTGCGTGCGCCCGGGCCGCGGTGACCGGCGGCTCGGTTACAACCTCGTCGTGGGCGGGGCGGGCCTGGCCGCCCTCGGCGTCGTCGCCACCGTGTCGCACCTGCCCGGCACTCTTTCGCCACGGGCTCGCGTGCTCGGTGGGGCTCACGCTCTTTCCGGCCGCTCTCGACACGCTGGCCTGGATTGCGGGGCTTTTCCGTTGATTGAAGTAGGAGGGTAGGAGGGACAATGGCGAACACCGTGGTCGTCCACTCTCCTCCCCGCCCACTCTCCTACCCTCCTGATCAAGTTCACGCATCCCGCTCGCGCGTGCGCACCGACACGTCTGACATCAGCGCCCATCCGGTGATACGCAGCACCGGTGCGCCGGCTGGCGGCACCCCGCCCTCGGAGCGGCTCCGATGGCTCACCGACGCCAGGATCGGCGTCGTCTCGGTGACCACATGCACGTGGGGTGGCACGGTGATCCGCACCGCCGCGAAGGTCGCCTTGACGCAGATCTCCGTGACGCCGGCCGACAGTTGCGCCTCGTGCAGGTCGAGATGGGTGTCCGACATCACCGCCACGAGGTCCAGCTCCTGGGGCGGAATCCACACGCCGCGGCGCACCCGGCTGCTGAGCAGCGAGAGCATGCGCGTGCGGACCCGCTGCGACGGCGCCGGCGCGGGCCGCAGCGCCGGTGGGCCGCGGGTTGCATCGAGATCCGGCAGGTCCGAGGCCAACGCGCGAATCTCGGCCACCGAGTCCGCGCGGTACACCAACTCGAGGCGTGTTTCGAGTTCCTCGATCGACAGATTGTCGCTGGCGAACTGCCGCGACAGCAGCGTCACCACGCGCTCCCGCTCGCGCTCCAGTGCCTGCACCGAGCCGGGCTGACCAGGGCTCGTCATCGTCGCGCGGTCAGGCCGCCGCCGCAGGGTCGTCGCGCAGGAACACCCAGTCGTAGATCAGCCCGGCCGCCACGCCGCCCAGGATGGGACCGATCCAGTAGATGAGATGTCCTTCGAACACGCCGCTCACCAGCGCCGGCCCGAATGCCCGTGCCGGATTCATCGACGCCCCCGTGAGCGGGCCGATGGCGAGCACGTCGGCGCACACCGTGAGGCCGACGGCGAAGCCTCCCACCTTCGGGGCCTTGGGATCGACGACGGTGCCGAACACGACGAACACGAGGAAGAAGGTCGCGATCGCTTCGAATCCAATGGCGTGCAGCGTACTCACGTTCCCCGCCACCCACTCACCGCCCAGCCGGGCAGCCTGGGCCACGGTGGCGGGGAACAGCGCCTTGAGGGCGAGGGCGGCCACGACCGCACCCGCGCACTGCGACACGATGTAGACGGCCGTGGCGGGAAGGCTCAGCCGCCGGGTGACGGCGAAGCCGATCGTGACCGCCGGATTGAGGTGCCCCGATACGCGCATCGTCGCCGACACGAGCAGGGCCATGGTGAGTCCGTAGGCGATCGCCACGTCGATGAGCGGCACGGCGGCATTCGCCACGTAGCCGTTCATGATGGTCGCACCGCCGATGAACACGAGCGCGAACGTCCCGATGAACTCGGCCACGATGGGCCGCTTGAGATCCTGCATGCTGCGAAGCTCCGGCAAGGAGAAAGAGACACCGTCCGTCGCTGACAACGCTACGCGCCGCGGCGCGTAGCGTCCAGCGTCCAGCCCCGCGCCGTCAATCGGCCCGTCGCAGGACGATCGCAGCGTTGATCCCGCCGAATCCGAACGAATTGCTCAGCGCACAGTCGGCGCGCGCCGTGCGCCCCTCGTTGGGGATGTAGTCGAGGTCGCATCCTTCGTCGGGCGACTCGAGATTGAGGGTGGGTGGCAGCCATCCGCGCTGTACGGCGAGCGCGGCAATCGCGATCTCGATCGCCCCCGAGGCGCCGAGGGCGTGGCCATAGTACGCCTTGGTGCTGCTCACCTGCAGGCGGGCGGCGTGGTCGCCGAACACCTGTTTGATGGCCGATGTCTCGACGGGATCATTGAGGGGCGTGGAACTGCCGTGCGCATTCACGTAGGCCACCTCATGCGGCGCCACGTGCCCTTGGGCGAGCGCCAGGCGCATGGACCGTGCGGCCTGTGATCCATCGGGGCGCGGCGCCGTCATGTGGTGGGCGTCGTTGGAAAAGCCGAATCCCAGCACCTCGGCGTACACGGGCGCGCCGCGGGCGATGGCGCGCGATCGCTCCTCGAGCACCAGGACGCACGCGCCCTCACCCATCACGAACCCATCGCGCCCCCGGTCGAACGGACGCGACGCGCGTGCCGGATCGTCGTTCCGGGTGGACATCGCGCGGATAATGGCGAACGCGCCAAAGCACAACGGCGCCAGCGGGGCCTCGGAGGCGCCGGCAAACATCACGTCCGCTTCGTCGTCGCGAATGGCGCGGAACGCCTGGCCGATGGCGATCGTGCCCGATGCACAGCTCATGGCGTTGGTGCTGTTGGGGCCCTGGACCCCGAGATCGATCGCGATATTGCAGCTCGATGCGCCGCCGAACACCGTGAGGGCGAGCGACGGATCCACGGCCCTGATCCCCTCCTGCATGGCCACGCGCACCTGCTGCTCGGCGAAGGCCACGCCTCCCAGCGCCGAGCCCATCATGGCGCCGATCCGCTCCCGGTTCTCTGCAGGGAGGTCGAGCCGCGCGTCGCCAGCGGCCAGCCGCGCCGCGGCCACGGAGAAGTGGCCGAACCGATCGAGCCGCCGCGCCCGGCGGTGCTCGATGAAGTCGTCGGCGTGGAAGTCGTCGATCTCGGCCGCGTTCTGGCTGTGGAACATCCCGGGGTCGAACCGCGTGATCGTGCGCACGGCGCTCTGCTGGCGCAGCAGCCCGGCCCAGAGCCCCTCGTGCGTGATGCCGATGGGCGTGATGGGTCCGATACCCGTGATGACGACCCGCCTGGCTTCGGTCATGCCGCGCTCCCGTTGGACATTCAGGCCGATCGCTCGGCCACGCGGGCCAGGCCGGCCAACGTGCGCGACGCGATGCCGTGCACGAACACAGGCCCGATCACCCGGCAGGCCGCGAACTCACCAATCACCGGCCAGGCCGGGCCGTTCCACAAATGCACGATCGTCACCGTGGTGCCGCCGTCCCTCACGCGAAAAGCCCACAGTACTTCCATCCCCCGCGTGACCCCCCGGATGTGGCGGAAACGGATCCATGGCGGCGCGCTCGTACCGGGCGACACCTGCATTTCCGACGTCCAGCGGGTGGGCCAATCGAACACCCCGAACGGTCGCACGGCTTCCATGATCACCACACCGCCACCGTCGGCGGCGCGCTCCACGAAGGACACCCGGCGATAGTGCGCGAGCAGTTCGGGCCAGCGCGCGACGTCGCGTGCCAACGCGAAGATCACGCCCAGCGGGGCCGTCACGTGCCGTTGATCCACCGTCATCATCCGCGCGGCGGGCGGCATGGGCCCGAGATCGAACGGATCGCGCACGCGATCGATCATGGGGCGGATCCTGGCACGCTCCAGCGCGCGGTGAGCCGGTATCCGGGGTGCCGCCGGACGGCGGGCGCCCGTCCCGTTGCGTCGCACACCAGCGCGGCCAACTCGGCCGCGGTGAATCCGCGCAGCACCGACGCAACGCCATCGTGCCGCGTGATGGGGTGGAACCCCAGCGGAAAACTCGCCAGCCAGAATCCACCTGCGGCCACCCAACTGCGCCTCAGGTCACTCACGATCACCGCGCGGCGGGCCACGCGATGCAATTCGCGGATCAGCCGCACGCCGTCGTGGTGCTCGAAGTGGTGGAGCAGTTGCGAACAGGTCACGATGTCAACACTGTGCGTGGCGAACGAAAGGGCAAGCGCATCGCCGCACGCGCAGTGGATCAGCGAGGGCCGTGCGGCGCCGATGAGCGACTCGGAAGCGTCGCAGCCGAACGTGGTGAGCCGCACGCCGCGCCGTTCGGCCAGGCGTCGGGCCCGCCGCGGCAGGTCGCCCAGCCCGGTACCAACGTCGAGCAGGGTGGCGTCCGCGCCGCCGGCCGGGAGCACCCGCGCCAGCTCACGCAGCAGTGCGCGCGCACCCCCGAACAGCGTGTTGGAGCGCACCACGTCGCGCAGCGAGCGTTCGCGCACCGCCGCCGGGACGGCGGGGTCGTCGAGATATTCAAATCCCCGGCGTCGCGCCGGAGCGGGGAACGGCATCAGCGCTCCAACTGCGCATAGCCGCCGCGATAGTAGAGCAGGGGGCGGTCGGGCCGGACGCCGGCGCGATCCACCTCGCACACGATCACGGTGTGGTCGCCGGCCGGATGGCGCTCGCGGACTCGGCATTCCAGGTGCGCCAGCGCGTCCTCGAACAGCACCACCCCGGTCTCGCCGCGCGCGTACCCCAGTCCGTCGAACCGGTCGGACTCCAGCTCGGCAAACCGCCGGGATAGCGCCTCCTGCGCTGAGGCAAGAATGCTAATGCCAACGTGCTCCAGGGTCATCAGCAGGCCGTGCATCTTGGCCGCGCGATCCACGCAGGCGAGCACGAGCGGCGGATCGAGGCTCACCGAACAGAAGGCGCTCACGGTCATGCCGTGGTCGCGGCCGCCGGCATCGCGCGTCGTGAGAATGGTGACGCCCGACGCGAACCGGCCGAGGACGGCGCGGAACATATCCTGATCGATGGTCATGCGGGGCCGGCCGCGCGCGCGGCGGGAAGAGGGCGGGCGAATAGGGTGAGTAGAAACGAGGGGCGCATGACCCGGCGCGGCGGCACGAAATCGCCGGCCACGCCCACCAGCAGGTCGGCCATGTCGGGGTGGGCCTCGCAGCAGCGGGCCGCCCGGTTGATCAGCGGCGCCTTGGCGATCACGACGGCGATCACCCGCTCCACCACCCACTTGCCGCCGAACTCCCGCCGCCGGGCCCGGTGGTAGGCGGCCAGCGCCGCGTCGGCCGCGCCAGTGGTCGTGGCGTCGAGCGCGGCCCGCGCGTGGAGGGCCGCCAGCTCCCCGCCACGCAGCGCCGTGTAGATCCCCTCGCCGGTGAACGGGTCGAAGAAATCGGCCGCGTCGCCCACCAGCAGCGCTCCCGGTGCCCACGACCGCCGGGCGTGCGACGCGAACGGACCGACGGCGCGCACCGCCTCCACGCGCCGTGCCCCGGCGAACCGCGGCGCGAGTTGTGGCTGCCGCGCCAACCACCCCTCGAAGAACGCCGCCGGATCGGCCGCGATCGCGCGGCCCGCCGCCTGCGGGAATACAGCTGACACGTTCACCAGCCCGCCGCCTACGTCGGCCAACCCAACGTAGCCGTCGCGCGCCACGTGCATCTCGCCGAACTCGGTGATGCCTTCCACGTCTCGGAAGTGCGCCACGAGCGCAAGACGCCGCGGCCACGGCCATCGCCGAGCCAGCCCGAGCCGTTGCGCGACCACCGAATTGAGCCCGTCGGCACCGACCACCAGCCGGGCGTACAGTGTGCGACGCTGACCACCCGCGCCGAGCACCACCACGCCGGCTACCCGGCCTCTCCGGTCGCGGGCCAGATCGACCACCCGCACCCCCTCATGAACCTCGGCGCCCGCCCGCCGCGCCGCGTCGAGCAGGATCGGGTCCAGCACCTCGCGGGGCAGGGACAGTCCGCGGTCACGAAACGCGCGGAAGCCGTGCCGGGCCAGGAATCGGCCGCGAATGCACGCCCCGTTGGGCGCCCGCACGATCATCCCGGCCAACTGCGCGGCGCCGCCGCCTTCCACCGCGTCGAGTACCCCCATCTCGGACAGCACGCGCGACGCCTGCGGACTGAGATATTCGGCGCACGGCTTGGGACGGGGGAACCGCGCGCGGTCGAGCACTGCCACCCGCGCCCCGCTGCGCGCCAGTCCATATGCCGTACTGGCGCCGGCGGGGCCTCCGCCAACGACGATGACATCGATGCCGCTCACAGGCGTCCCACGACCAGGACGGCCACGGCGCCGCCGGCCAGCGCGCAGATCACGTTCACCCCGTCGTTGTCCAGCCAGGGGAGTCCGCCCACCACCCGTGTCGGGGCGCCACAGACGTGGACGCGGCGCTCCGTCTCCTTGCCGCACCGGTCGCACCACCGTCGCTGCTGGACGAGCGCGCCCAGCAGCGAGTCGGCCAGCGAGCCGACAATCCCACCGGCGAGCGCGGCACCGGCCGCCTGCCAAGGCCAGCGCAGGAGCACGGCTGTCATCTCGACAAAGGCGGCTCCGAGGACGCCGCCGAACAGCCCGAGCAGGGTGACCCCTCCCGACGCTCCGGGGGATACGGGCTGCAGCGTCACGATCGACCGCGGTGGCCGTGGGGCGAGCATTCCGATTTCGGTGGACCAAGTGTCGGAGGTGGCAGCGGCCAGCGCGCCCCCGCCAAACGCCTGCCAGGTGAGGGATGGCACGGCTGCGAATCCTACCGCGGCGAGCGCGAACAACGCGCCGTTGGCCAGCACTTGTACCGCGTCGCGTTGGTCGCCCTTGCCGAGCATCCCGGCCGATGCCGCCACCTTTGTCTGCCGCCCGACGCGCGAGAGCAGTGACGAGGTAAGGAAGAAAGCGATGAGCATCGCGCCCCAGTCCCATCCGGCCGCCACCGCGGCGGTGCCCACGAGGGTCGCCGCCACGCCTCCAGACGTCGACAGCAGGCGCGCGCGCCGAGCCAGCGTCGCGATCGCCACCGCGACGACGAGCCCGCTCACGAGTCGAGGAATTCCTGGCATGTTGGCGCAAGAGGATGGTGACGGCACGCACACGTGGCGAGTCGCAATCTGGATGTCCCACTGGGGCGCGGGCAAGCGCATAGATTGAAGGACGGCGCGCGGGTCGAACGCGCGCCGTCCCACGCGTCGTTCGTCGCTTGTTGCGCGTCCACCCGGCCGCTAGCTTCGCACGCGGTCCTCAACCCACTGCATGCTCGCCACTGTTGACGCCCTGCTCCCCCTGAGTCTGCTCGAGGCGGTCCGCGACGTGGACACGCCGGGCGATCTCGACGCCGAATACGTCGCCGAACTGCGCAACAAGCGGCTGGGGCTCAGCGACACCGTCTATTCCCAGATCAAGCGCTACACCGAAGCGGTACGCCGCCGCCAGCGCACGCCGCACGACGACGCGATGGCGCTGGCCAAGCTCATCGGACGCCGTCCCGACGCCGAAGCCGTGTTCCGCGCGGCCGGCCGCTATCTGGCGCGCGAGTCGTACATGACCCTTTCGCCGGTCACGCGGCGGTTGTTGCGATTACTCCCGTCGTTCATCGCCCGCCCCTGGGCGCTGCGCCGTGCGCGACGGCTCTCGGCGCGCTGCTTCAACGGCACCGCGCGCCGCGTCGGGGGCTACGTGCTGCTCGAAGTGCCCCGGTCGGTAACGCTCGGCTCGGCCCCGGGCAGCGTCGGCTGCGCCTACTACGAATCGGCCCTGCGGGAACTGTTGCGACTTCTCATCGGTAGCGTCGGCTCTGTCGATCATGTACGATGCGAAGGGCGTGGGGAAGGCACGTGCGAATGGCGTGCCGACTGGCGCTCCGTGGACAGGTCGGCTGCGTGAAGGGCCGTCGGACGTTCTGACTGGCAGACGGTCGGACGGTCAACGCACAAGTCAACGTTCGTTCCAACCACCATCTTCGCACGCGACTCCATGCTGAATCCCGATAACCTTCCCGCGCTCCAGCGCGCGATCAGCGACGCCAATCTCGACGGCTGGCTGTTGTTCGACTTTCACGGGTCGAATCCGATCGCCGGCGGCCTCCTCGGACTCACCGGGCTCGTCTCGCGCCGGGTGTTCGCCTTCATTCCGCGCCAGGGCACGCCGGTCGCCATCACCCACGCCATCGAGCAGGGGCCCTGGGCCAGATGGCCCGCTGAATGGAAGCGTGAGGTGTACGCTTCGTGGCGCTCGCTGGACGAACACCTGGCGCGCCTGGTCAAGGGCAAGCGCGTGGCCATGGAATATTCCCCTGGCGACGCCGTGCCCTATCTTGACCGCGTGCCAGCCGGCGTGCTCGAGTTGGTGCGCGCGGCCGGTGCGGAAGTGGTCTCATCGGGGCCGCTGGTCACGCGGTTCTACGCCGCCTGGACCCCCGCCCACGTGGCCTCGCACGAGCGCGCTGCCGAGATCATTGCCCGCATCGCGCACCAAGCGATGCAGATGGCGGGGCAGCGCGCTCGCTCGCCCAAGCCGCTGACGGAGTACGAGCTGATGCAGTGGATCCTGTCGCAGTTTCGAGCTGCCAACGTCGAGACCGACCATGGGCCCAACGTCTCGGTGGGCGCCAACGCCGCCAATCCGCACTACGAGCCCACAGCGGCCGTCTCGGCGCTCATTCGCCAAGGCGACCTGCTGCTCATCGACCTCTGGGCGCACGAGCCCGACGGCGGCGTCTGGGCCGACCAGACGTGGATGGGCACCGTGGGCGCTCCGTCCCCGCGCGCGAACGAGGTGTGGACGGCCGTGCGTGACGCGCGCGATGCCGCCATCGCACTGGTCAAGGAGCGTCAGGCCGCCGGCCGGCCACTCCTCGGCGCCGAGGTGGACGACGCGGCACGACGCGTGATCACCGAACGCGGCTTCGGGCAATACTTCACGCACCGCACTGGACACTCCATCGATCCGCGAGAGCTGCACGGCTCGGGGCCCAACATGGATAACCTCGAGACGCACGAGGACCGCCGGGTGATGGACGGCGTGGCGTTCTCGATCGAACCGGGCATCTACATACCCGGCGAGATCGGCGTGCGCAGCGAAGTGAACATCTATCTGCTTCCGGGGCGTGCCGTGGTCACACCAGCCGAGGTGCAGCAGGAGATGCTGGCCGTCTGATGAGCGGCCGTGGCGCGATGGCAGGGCGTGCGGCCGCTACCGGGATTCCGCTCCTGCTGGTGCTCGCATCGATCTCCGTTGCCTCGTGCAGGCGCGATGCCGCGGGCGCCCCCGTCGCCGCGGGGACCGCCGCGGCCGCGATCGTCGTGGATTCGTTGGGCGCGGTGGCGCGTGCGATCGCCGCCCACCCGCCCTACGAGGTGGTCACGGTGCGCGATCCCGGGACGATTCGCGGCGTGGTGTCCATGGACAGTACACGTCCACGCCGCGACATCACGCTGTCCGATACCGACGACACCGCGGCGTGCGGGCGCGTTGTACACGACGGCTCGATCGAGACCGACGGCCACGGGCTCGGCAACGCGCTGGTGTGGGTGAGCAACGTGCGTCGAGGATTGGCCCCGCCCGTCACGCGCCGGGCCGCATTGGCCATCATACGCTGCCAGTACTCGCCTCGCGTGTTGGCACTGGTTGCCGGCACGACGATCGACTTCGCGAGCCGCGACGACGCGGTGCACCACACGCGGTTCGTGAACGCGCTCGACGGCAAACTTCTCACCCGGATGCTGACCGTGGACCGGTGGGAAGTGGTGCCGAGCGCCCGGATCGCCGCCCGTCCCGGGTTGGTGCAGGTGGAAGGTGTCCGGCATTCGTTCGCGCGCGGCTACGTGGCCGTATTTGCCAATCCGTATTTCGCCGTCACCGACCGGCGTGGGCGGTTCGCCATCCGCGGATTGCCGGTCGGCACGTACCACGTACGGGTGTGGCACGAACGCGCGCCGGTGGTGCTGGACCGGATGGTCACGGTGGCCGCCGGTCGCACGGCGACGCTGGACGTGACATTGACCGGAGGAGAGTAGGAGGGTAGGACCGACAACTGCGTGACGCAGTCATCCGTCTCACCCGCCTACTCTTCCCCTACCGCCAGCCCCGCGAACTGCGTCCTGTACAGCTTGGCGAACAGGCCCTCGGCGGCCAGCAGCTCGTCGTGGCCCCCCGACTCCACCACGCGGCCCTTGTCGAGCGCTACCACGCGGTTGGCGCGCCGCACCGTGCTCAGCCGGTGGGCGATGATCAGCGTCGACCGATTGCGCAGGAGATCTCCCATCGCCTCCTCCACGAGCCGCTCGCTCTCCGAGTCGAGGCTCGAGGTGGCCTCGTCCAGCACGACAACGGCTGGATTCTTGAGAAATACACGGGCGATCGCGATGCGCTGGCGCTGCCCACCCGACAGCTTCACGCCCCGTTCGCCGACCAGCGTGTCGAAGCCCTCGGGCAGCCGCTCGATGAACTCCAGTGCGTGCGCGGCCTGCGCCGCCGCCCGCACTTCGTCGTCGGTGGCCGCGTGCGCGTAGGCGATGTTGTCGCGCACCGTGCCGCTGAAGAGCGCCGGTTCCTGGGGCACCATGCCGATGGCTCCGCGCAGATCGCTGAAGCTCAGGGCCCGGACGTCCACGCCGTCCATCGTGATTGCTCCCCCCGTCACGTCCCAGAAGCGTGGGAGCAGCGACGCGACGGTCGTCTTGCCGGCCCCCGACGGTCCGACCAGCGCCACCACCTCGCCCGGCGCGATCTCCAGCGACACGTCAATGAGGACGTCCGGCAGGTCGCTCGCATAACGGAAGGACACGTGCTCCAGGCGCACCAATCCGCGCACCGGCTTGGCGAGCGGAGCGGGGTGCGCCGGCTCGGGCACGGTCGGTCGCGTCTCGAGAATCTCGAACACGCGCTGCGCCGCCCCGATCGCCTCCTGGTAGCTGCCGAATAGCGACGCCAGCGTGCCGACCGCCGCCGCCACGAAGATCGCGTAGAGCAGGAACGACACCAGCGAGCCGGGCGACAACTGGCCCGCCAGCACCAGCCGTCCGCCTTCCCACAATACGGCCGTCACACCGCTGAACGCGAGGAACCCGACCACCCCGAACAGCATCGCGCGAATGCGTGCCCGCCGGATGGCCGCCGAGACCACGTCGCGCATGAGCGTCGAGTAGTGCGCGCTCTCGGCGTCCTCGCGATTGAAACTCTGGACGGTGCGGATCTGCCCGAACGCCTCCTGAGCCATCCCCATTGCCTGCGCGATGTAATCCTGCACGCCGGTACTCGCCCGCCGCAGCCGTCGGCCGAACAGCACCGCCGCACCCACGATCACCGGTACCACGGCCAGCGTGGTCACCATGAGTTGCGTATGCGTGAGGGTCAGCAGCGCGAGCCCGCCCACCAGGAACAGCACCTGTCGCGCGATCTCGGCCACCTGGTTGTTGAGCACCGACTGCAACACCGCGAGATCGGCCGACAAACGGCTGGTGAGGTCGCCGCTCCGACGGTCGGCGAAGAACCCCGGCGAGAGGTGCACGAGATGGGAGAACACCTGGTCGCGCAGCTCGGCGATCACCCGCTCGGCGGTGGACGACAGCAGGAAGACCTGCGCGAAGTTGAGCACCCCTTGAATGGCGAACAACCCCACGAGCAGGAGCGCGATGCGATCGAGCATCGACGCATCGTGCTGCTGAAACGCCGCGTCGAGCAGGGTCTTGACCACGGCCGGGAACGCCAGCCCCACCGCTGCCGAGCCCAGCAGGCAGACGGAGGCGACGGCCAGGGCCCCGCGGTACGGGCGCAGCCAGGGCACGAGCCGCGCCAGGGCTTTGGGCGACCTGAGACGGCGGGGGCGCTTCCCTGCGGGGACGGGGGCCTCGTCGGCGGCCGGCGCCGAGGGCTCGGTCACGCGAACAGGCCGCGATCAACGGCCATCGCGGCAAACAGCAGGGCGAGGTAGAGGAGCGAGAACTTGTATACGCTCCATGCGGGCTTGGAGAACTGTTTGGCACGCATCACGCGAATGATCCCCACGAGCAGCCAGGCGTCGAGCACCAAGGCGACCGCCAGGTACGGCAGGCCGAGCGCGCCGAAGGCGACCGGGAGCAGGGTCAGAGATATAAGAATTATGGTATACCAGAACATCTGGCGCTTGGTCTCGCGCTCGCCCCAGACCAGCGGGGCCATGGGCACGCCGGCCCGTCCATAGTCGTACTGTTTGTTGAGGGCCAGCGCCCAGAAATGCGGGGGCGTCCAGTAGAAGATGATGAGAAAGAGGTACAGGGCCATCAGGTCCAGCCCGTTGGTGACGGCCGCCCATCCGACCAGGGGCGGGATGGCCCCCGCCGCGCCACCGATGACGATGTTCTGCGGCGTGCTCCGCTTGAGCCACCGCGTGTAGACCAGGATGTAGGCGTAGAACCCCGCGAGCGCGAGCGCCGCCGTGAGCACGTTGGCGTAGCGCGCCAGCAGAAACGTGGCCGCCGTGGCCAGGAACAGGCCGAAGACCAGAACTTCCTTGGGGTGCATCCGGCCACTCGGGATCGGCCGCAGCCGCGTGCGCGCCATGCGGTCGTCGATGTCGCTGTCCAGATACATGTTCACCGCGTTGGCACCGCCCGCCATGAGATACCCGCCGACGAGCAGGATCAGCACCAGCGTGAAGCTGGGATGCCCCGCGACGTACATCGGCGCTACCGTCGTGACCAGGAGCAGCGAGATGATGCGCGGCTTGGTGAGCGACACGAGGTCGCGGGTGAAGGCGCGGGCGCTGCTGGGCGCGGTCGTTGCGTCGCTCACGAGCCCACCCCGGCCATCGGTCGCCGGCCGGCGCCACTCATCGGCGCCTTTGGCAGCACCGGCGCCGCGCGTCCTTCACCCAGCGGGCCGAGCCCCGCCGCGATGCGCGACAGGTAGGCCAGCGTGTAGGCCGCCAGCCAGATCGCCACCCCCGCGGCCTCGTGCAGCGACCGCAGTTCGGGAGGCATGTGCAGCAACACCATCGATCCCGCGATCACGATCTGCAGCAGCACCAGGGCGAGCACCACGTACACCGCCCGCTTCACCGTCGGCCCGAGACTGCGGGCGCGTGCGCCCATCACGACCAGGAGCAAGGCCAGGAGCACGGCAATCGTACGGTGCGTGAGTTGGATGTGCACCGCACTCGCCGGCGCGGCCGGATTGGGGCCGCAGAAGGGAAAGGTCGTGCATCCCACCGCCGCGAACGGGAAGTTGGCCGTGAGGCCGCCCATCGCCACCGTGAGAAAGGCCAGGCCCGCCACGGTGTTGGCGGTGCGCAGGAACCCGCGCGGCGCCGACTCCCCGCGCACGCCGGTGCCGCCCATCGCGCCGGCGCGCACGGCGGCCGTGGCGAGGATGGCCAACAGCGCCATGGCCAGCGTCCAGTGCGCCACCACCGTCCACGGCGCGTTGCCCAGCTTCACGGTCACGCCGCCCAGAATCGCCACGGCGAACACCGTGACCACGGCCGCGCCCGACATGCGCAGCACGCCGCCGCGACCGCCCACGCCCGGCTCGGCACGGCGCCGCCAAGCAGCCGCGAACAACACGAGCAGCGCCAGCGTCACGATCGACGCCAGGTACCGGTGCGACACCTCGATGATCAGATCGGGCCGGCTGAGCGGCGGGAACCAGTAGCCATCGCACCTCGGCCAGTGGTCGCCGCACCCCATGCCCGAACCCGTGATGCGTACGACGGCGCCGAACACGAGGTGCAGGCAGGTCACGCCGAGCGCGATGTAGGCGTACCGGCGGAGGGCCCTCATGGCGCCGGCCGCTTCACGGCCGTCGAAACCTGCGCCGTCGGCGCCACGCGCGGCTCGTGCATCTCGCGCCAGGTGAGGGCGAACACTCCGGCGAGCACGCACGCCGGGAGCAGCACCCAGGCTACCTCGGGCCCGGTTCGGGGGCGAGGCACCCGCTCGCTGCCCGGCCCGGGCACGTGGGGCAGGATGGTTGAACGAACGATGGCCACCTGGGCCACCAGACAAGAAACGGCGGCGATCCAGAAGATCACGTCGCCAAGAATCAGTCGCATGAGCAATGGTCTGGGAATGCGGCAAGCCGCTCTGGAAACCTCGCCCGCGCGGGGGAGCGGGTCAACCACGATTTCTGGACGAGCCGTCGTGACCGCCACCGTCTACTTTTGTTGCATGGCGCGCCCCCAACCCTGGCCCACCGCGGTGCTCTGGCCACCCGCTCCCAAGTGGGTGGACGTCGCCATGCTCTCCCTGGTGGCCGCCGTTGGCTACGTCGTCATTCATGCGGGCGTTGGGTGGGGAACGCCGATCGCCAGCAACGTCCACGTCGGTACGTCGCCGTGGAATCTGCCCTGGTACGCGGCGCTCTCCACGTTGCGCATGGCAGCGGCCTACGTTCTGTCGCTGGTGTTCAGCGTGGCCTACGCCCGCGCGGCGGCCAACAGCCGCGTGGCCGAGCGCTTTCTCATCCCGCTGCTCGACATCCTGCAGAGCGTGCCCATCCTGTCGTTCATGCCAGGCGTGGTGCTCGGACTCGCCGCGCTGTTCCACGGTCGCGTGATCGGACTCGAGCTGGCGGCGGTGCTCCTCATCTTCACGAGCCAGGCATGGAATCTGGCGTTCGGGTTTCACCAGGCGCTGCATTCCATTCCTACCGAGCTGAGCGAGGCCGCCACCGTGTACCGGCTGGGCCGGTGGCGGCGATTCACGCGTCTCGAGTTGCCTTCGGGGGTCATCTCGCTCGTGGCCAACAGCATGATGAGCTGGGCCGGCGGGTGGTTCTTTCTCATGGCGTCGGAGCAGTTTACGCTGGGCAGTGACAGCTATCGTCTGCCGGGCTTGGGGTCCTACCTCGCTGCCGCGGCGGAGCGGGGCGACGTGGCTGCGCTCGTCCTCGGACTGATCGTGCTGGTGACGGTCATCGTGCTGTTGGACCAGGTGCTCTGGCGGCCGCTGGTGGAGTGGTCCGACCGGTTCAAGCTGGAGCAGGCCGGCGGACCGCCGCCCCAAGCGTCGTGGATGCTCGAGGCGCTCCGCGGATCGGCGTTGATCGCCGGGCTCAGTGATCGGGTGTTCCGGCCGTTTCTGCGGTGGATGGACCGCCGGCTGAGTCCGCCGCCCGTCCCCCTCGGAGCATCGGTGGCGCCGCCGCCGCGTTCACGGTCACCGCTGTCGGTGGCCGCGCGCATGGGCGCCGCCGTGGCGCTGCTCGCCCTGGTCGTCTGGGGATCGGTGGCGGCCGCGCGCGTGCTCACCACCCTCGACGGCGCAGCCTGGGGCCACATCCTCATTGCCTCGCTGGCCACGCTCGCGCGTACCACACTGGCCCTCGTCATCGGGGCCGCCTGGACCATTCCGCTCGGTGTGCGGATCGGTCTCGATCCCGTCTGGTCGCGGCGGCTTCAGCCCGTGGCACAGATTGCCGCATCCATTCCGGCCACGGCGCTCTTTCCCGCGCTCCTGCTGGCACTGCTCGCCCTTCCCGGCGGGCTCAACATCGCCGCCGTGGCACTGATGCTGCTGGGCACACAGTGGTACGTGCTGTTCAACGTCATCGCGGGCGCGATGTCCATCCCGTCCGACCTCAAGGAGGCAGCGGTGATCTACCGGCTCACCCGCTGGCGCCGCTGGAAGACGCTCATCCTACCGGCGATCTTTCCCTATGTCGTCACCGGGATGATCACGGCGACGGGCGGGGCCTGGAACGCCAGCATCGTGGCCGAGTACGTGACGTTCGGCGGCCAGAATCGGTCGACGACCGGCCTCGGCGCGGTCATCGCGGCGGCCGCCGACCAGCGCGACTTCGCGACGCTGCTCGCCGCGACGTTCGTGATGGCCGCCATCGTGATCGCCATCAACCGCCTCGTCTGGCGCCGGCTGTACGCCCTTGCCGAGTCGCGCTACCGTCTCGCCTGAACCCCGTGCCATGACCACCTTCGCCGCTTCCGCCTCGTCGTCGCTCTCCGCTCCCGGCCCGGATGGTGCGCTCCTCGCCGCGCGCGATGTGAGCAAGATCTACGGGAACGATCGCGCGGCCGCGTTGGAGCATGTGAGTCTGGAACTACGGGCCGGCGAATTCGTGGCGCTGCTCGGCCCTTCGGGGTCTGGCAAGTCCACGCTCCTCCGGATCCTCGCCGGGCTCATCGCGCCGTCCGAAGGCGACGTGCTGGTGCACGGTGCGCCCTGGACCGGGCCCAATTCCCAGGTCGCGATCGTCTTCCAGAGTTTCGCGCTCTTTCCCTGGCTCACCGTGTTGCAGAACGTCGAGATGGGATTGCTCGCGGTGGATCTCCCGGCGGCGGAGCGCCGGGCGCGCGCGGTCAAGGCCATCGACCTCATCGGCCTCGACGGGTTTGAGGAAGCATTCCCCAAGGAACTCTCCGGGGGCATGAAGCAGCGCGTCGGATTCGCCCGCGCCCTCGTGGTACAGCCCGAAGTACTGTTCCTCGACGAACCGTTCTCGGCCCTCGACGTACTCACCGCCGAACACCTGCGCACCGAACTCAAGGAATTGTGGATGGACCGGTCGCTGCCCACCAAGGCCGTGCTCATGGTTACCCACAACATCGAGGAGGCGGTGACCCTCGCCGACCGGGTGCTCGTCTTCGGGACCAATCCGGGGCACATCAGGGTGGAGCTGCCGGGCGTGCCGCTGGAGCAGCGGAAGTCGCGCACCCCCGCGCAGACCCGGCTCGTCGAAACGATCTACCGCATCATGACCAATCCCGACGAGGATCCGTCGGCGTTTCTGGAACGCCCCAAGCGGCGCGCCTCGCGACGGCCGCCCAAGCCGCGCTATCCCGCGCTCCCCGACGTGCGGCTGGATGAACTGGCGGGATTCGTGGAGTTCCTGTCGAGCATTGGCGGCAGCGCCGATCTGCACGACCTCTCACGCGATCTCCAGCTGCGCCACGACGACCTGCTGGCGCTGGTCGAAGCCACGGACCTCCTCGACTTCGCGCAGGTGGCGGACCGGAAGGTCGTTCTCACGCCGCTCGGCGCGGAGTTCTCCGTCGCCGACCTGGACGGGGAGAAGGCGCTGCTGCGGGTCGCGGTGGTCGAGCACGCGCCGATCCTGCGGTTCGTCACCCGTCTGCTCAACGAGGCTCCCGCCCACACGCTGGAGGCGGAACGCCTGGAAGCGGAGTTGCGGAAGGCGTTCGGCGCCGAGGAGGCGCACCGGCAGTTCGAAACGACGGTGGACTGGGGCCGCTACGCAGAACTGTTCAACTACGACACCACGGCCGGCGAACTGCGGTTGGATTCCGAACACCAGCCGGAGGCCGAACCGTTGGCGCCGCCCGACACCAGCGGCGCCTAGAAGATGTGGACGCTGATGTACCGCCCCGGATTCTTCTTGATGTCGGCGAGAAGCGAATCGAGCGTGGCGGCCGTGTTGCGCAAATTGCGGTAGAGCAGCGTATCGGTGAGGAGCATGCCGGCCGTGCCCTGGCCGCTGTTCAGCTTGGCGAAGATGTCGTCGAGCTGTCCGGCGGCGGTGTTGAACTTCTCCGCCGCTGCTGACACGCTCTGGCTCGACGCGCGCAGATTGCGCACCGTCGAGTCGATGACGGTGGAGTCGATCGAGTTGGCCACGCGGCGGTAGGCGCTGAGCGTTTGCGTCAGGTTCGCGTTCTGCTCGGCGGCGATCTGCTGGAGCTGCGTGGCCAACGCGGATGTGGAGGCGATCGTGCGGCGCAGGTCGCGCAATCCGCCCGCGTCCACCATTTCCACCTGCATCGCCTGCGTGATCTTGTTCAGCGACAGGCTGATCGAATCGGCGTGCCCCATGATCTCGGCCACCCCGGGCTCCGGGGGGCCGGCCGGCACCGTGTCGCCCGGGGCAAAGGCGACGGTGAGGTCGCCTCCCAACCGCGGCGTGAGTGCCACGGCCACATCGCCGAAGAAGCCCACCGCACGCACCGTGGACTTGGCGGTCCTGGGCACCCTGTACTCGTTGTTGATCCGCATCACGACGTCGAGGTAGCCGTCCGGGCGCAGCGTGACGTCGTCCACGTAGCCGATGTTCACGCCGGCCAGCAGCACCGGCTGTCCCTGCTTGAGGTTCTGACCCCAGGCGAACCGCGTGAATAGGGGATAGCCTGACGACAGGCCGCCCCGCGCCAGCCAGAGCACGCCGACCAGGAGGACGACAACGGCGACGGTGATGAGGATGCCGACCGAGACTTCGTCGCGTCGTTTCATGACTGTAGGTACGGAGCGAGGAGGACCGCCGTCAACGCATCGAGCACGAGAATTGCCACCGACGTGATCACCACCGCCGAAGCGGTGGACCGGCCGACCCCTTCGGCGCCGGCCTCTGCAATGTAGCCCTCGAAGGACGAGAAGAAGGAGATGGCCCCCCCGAACATCGTCGCCTTGAGCAGGCTGTACACCACCTGGAAGGTGCCGAACCCCAACTTCAGGCCGTCCCGGAAGTCGGATGGACTGATCCCCGTGGCGTACACGCCCATGGCGTACCCGCTGGCTACACCCACCGCGTCGGCAAATACGGTCAACACCGGCAGCATGATGATCGCCGCCAACAGTCGCGGCACGACGAGAAACGCCACGGGGTCGTAGGCCAGTGTCTCCAGGGCGTCGATCTGCTCGGTCACGCGCATGGTGCCGATCTCGGCCGCCATCCGCGCGCCAACGCGACCGGTGAGCACGAGGCCGGTGAGCAGCGGCCCGAGTTCCAGGATCACCATCTGCCGGGTGGCAAGTCCCACCAGCGACAGCTGCACTCCGGGAAAGAGCTGGTAGCGCGTCTGCAACGCGATGACGCTGCCGATGAAGCCGGCGACGATCACCGTCAGCGGCAGTGAATCGACGCCGATGTTCTTCATCTGCCGCAACGTCTCCGGACCGTACGTCGCCGGTTCGGATAGCGCGCGGACGATGTCCCGCGAGAAGTAGCTCCACGCGCCCACGCGTTGAAAGGTGCCGACCACGGCGTGCGTCACGCGCCGGAACAGGCGGATGCCCGTTCGGTGCACGGCCGGGAACGTCTCGGTGGGGCGCGGGTGTGGATGATGTGGAAAATGCGTCACGGTCAGGTGCGAACGCGGGCCAGGAGCACGAGGCCGATCAACGCGAAGACCGCGTTGGGAATCCAGGCGGCGACGTCCGGCGGCAGGATCCCCGTGCCCCCGATCGCCTTGGTCACCTGGACGGCCATCAGAAACGTAACCGTGGTGGCCAGGGAGATGGCGATTCCATATGCCGCCCCTCCGCGCTGGTTGCTCGTGGCCAGGGGCGCGCCGAACAGGGCGATGACGATGCACGTCACCGGGATGGCGATCTTCAGGGCCCGCTCCACCTTCCATTCGTTCACGTCCGTGCCCGAACGCTCCATCGCCGCGATGTACCGCGACAGCTCCTCATACCGCATCTCGTCAGGGAGGTGGGCCCGCGACATCATGTCCGCTGGCTGCTCCCGGAATTGGTTGTCGCGCATGCGGTTGAAGCTCAACGCGAATTCGCCCCCCGAGTCGGGCACGATGTGCATGGTCCCGCGGCCCAGGTCCCAATGGCTCTTGCGCCACGTAGCCTCGTCCGCCGCCACCACGTACGTGGGGTAGTCGGGCCCCTTGCCCCGTCGCTCGATCTGCACCGACACCGCCGTGCCGGTGATCCGGTTCAACGTGCCGAGCTTGTACACGCGGCCCAGATCCCCGGCGGACGCCGCGAACGCGAAGTTGAACCGCTGGTTCTGGCCCTTGAACTGATCTTCATCCACCAGCGCATTGTGGGCCCGGTTCGCGGCCGGCATCAGCTCCGCAATCACGAGGTCCAGCCCCGTCGCGAGCAGCGCACCCAGGAGGATTGGCACGATGAATCGGTAGAAGCTCGTCCCCGACGCCTTGGCCGCCGTGATCTCCGCATGGCGCGTGAACCCCGACACCGAGAACACGGTGGCGAACAGCACCGCCGCCGGCAGCACCATGAACATGGACTGTGGAATCCAGTACACGTAGCTCATGGCGATTGCCTGCGGCGTGAGCTCACGCGCGAGATACGAGTCCAGGTGGTCGGTCAGGTCGATGACGATCGTGATCACGGGAAAGCCGAGAGCCGTGACCACGAAGATCTTCCAGAACTCCAAGAACGCGTACCGGTCAAGTGGCTTGATGGGATTGCGCATCAGGTGGCGCTCCGCGGCGCGCGTCCTGCGAGCCGCCGCACCCACCGGGCGAACAGGACGCGCAACTCGCTCCAATCGCCCCCCCGCGTCGCTCCCGTCACCCGGTTCATGCGTAGCGTCATCGAGATACCGACGACGAGGAGCACGATGTTGGCCGCCCACATTGCCCAGAACGGCGAGATGATCTGATCGTTGGCCAGCGTCTCGCCGCCGATCAACCCGACGTAGTAGAGCGCGAACACCGCGAAGCTCACCCCGATCACCAGTCCCACGCCCCCGCGCGGGAATCGCAGAGCGATGGGCGGACCGAGCAGGACGAAGATGATGCAGGCCGCGGCGAGCGAGAACTTCTTCTGGATCTCGATGTCGTAGCGGATGCGTTCGTAGCGCGCGGCCTTCTCCCGAGCCGCCGCCACCTCTCGCTGGCCCTCGAGCCGGACCCTTTCCACCGCCCGCTGTGATATGGCCGTCAACTGTTCTTGGGCGGGCTGCGGCGTGGGCGGCCCCACGTGCGTCGTTTCCGCCTGCTGTGCCGGCGCCTGGCCCGGTGCCTGCGCCGGTGGTGGCGGAGGCCGCACGGCCTGCGCGGCCGGCGGTTGCTGACGCGGGGGTTGCTGCCTCACCGGCAGCGTGGCCGCTTCCGCCCGCTTCACGCCGAAGATCCGGTCCAGCAGCGCGCAGTAGATCTTGCCCAACCCGAATGGATTGCGCCGTACGGGCTTGGCCGGCCACTGCACGTGCTGTTCGCCGGCCGCCGCGAGCAGTTGGGCCTGCGCTTCCATGCGGTCGTAATTCGCCTGCTGCAGCTGGTAGTCGAAGTCGGCGAACTTGGCTTGCATCTCGCACACCGTCATCTCGCGGTCGCTCTTCGCGGCCGAGTCGGCATCGGTGGCGGTGAACGAGTTGGTCACATTGCGCAAGCGCAGAACGTCGCTCGCGTAGAACATGCGCGTGTACTGTTTGGGCTGGGCGGTGGGGACCTCCACCATCACGCCGTCGTATAGATGCATCAACAGATCCAGTCGGTTCTCGGCCACGCCGAGCGTGCCGCTGTCGGCGTAGATCGTCCGGCGATGGGCCGGATTGCTCAGATCCCAGATCGTCACGCCCTGCATGTGCTGGGACGCTCGGTCGATGCGCGCGGCCCGCAGGTAGAACTTCTGGTCGACGATCGTGTTGATGACCTGTTCCTTGAGCGCGAAGCTGGGCTTGGTGCGCGAAATGTCGTCCTGCAGCACCGCCAGTTGGTGGTTGGCGCGCGACAGCACCTGGTCGTTGAACGCGAGCATGACCACCGCCACCGCAGTGCCGGCCAGGAGCGTGGGGATCAACAGCGATCGCATGCTCATGCCGGTGGCCCGCATGGCCGTGATCTCGTTCTCGGACGCCATACGGGTGTACGCGTACAGCACCGCGACGAGCACCGCCATGGGCAACGTCATCGCCACGGTGAACGGGATGGAGAGCATGAAGAACTCCACCAGCACGCGCCACGGCAGGCCCTTGCCTACCAGATCGCCGAGCCGCTTGCCGATGTATTGGAGCAGCATGAGCGACGTCAACGCCGTCACGGCGAAGATAAAGGGGCCCACGTGCTCTTTAAGCACGTACTTGGTGAGGATCTTCACGATTCGACCGTTTACGCCTCCGCGGCGTGGAACTCCAAGTCTGCCACCGGGTTGTGGGCCGTGGCCCCGGTAGTATATTCCACCCGCCGACCTCGCAAATTCAAGGTCCCAGGGACCGATTCGCCGAAGAACGGCCGACGCGCCTCCAGTCTGCCGGCGGCGTCATACCCCTCGTCTCGGGTTTGGTGCGCGTCACTCGCCTGCTCGCCGTCTCCTTCTTCCTCGCTCCCACGCTGCTCTCTGCTCAGCGCCCGGAGCCGAGTGCCGTCACGCGGAATCTACCGCCGGGGGCAGCGCTGGTCGTGCCCGGCGTGACGGCGCCATGGGTGAGCCGTGCCGACACCGATTCCGTCGCCCAGTCGCTGTTCGGTCCGGGGAGCGATCTCAACCTGCAGCTCGACGCCCGCATCGAAGCCAAGACCGAGCGCGATCGCAACGAACGCTGCAACTTCAGCCAATTCTACGACCCGGGGCGCGCCTGCAACGGCACGTTTGCGCCCAACTTCGACTTTCAGTTCTCGGTCAAGAGTACGGGGACCGTGGCCAACCACGTCCACGTCGACGTGGACTACGACTCGCAGCGTGAGTTCGACGCCTCGAACAACATATCGTTGGTGTATGCCGGCAACCCGGGCGCGCGGCTGCAGCAGTTGCAGATCGGGAACGTGTCGTTCGACGCGCCGCCGTCGCGGTTCATCACGGCGGGCATCCCGACCGGCAATTATGGGTTGCAGGCGATCGGGCAACTCGGCCCGCTCAACATCCGCGCCATCGCCGCCCAGCAGACTGGGAACGTGGTCCAGGATCGTGATTTCGAGATCGGCGACAGCGCGTACTCGAACGGCCGGCTGGACATCGCCGATTGGCAGGTGGAGGCCCGCCGTTTCTTCTTCACCGTCGATCCACGGCTGTTCAAGGGTGACTACCCCAACATCGACCTGCTCAACCGCGGCCAATTGCAGCACATGGCCGCCGGGCTTCCCGACACCCTGCGGCCGACGCGGGTGCTCGTCTACCGGCTGCAGTACGGGACGCAGCCGCGGAACCCCAACGGGCCCCGGTTCCAGCTGAACGGGAGTCCGTCGCCGGCCCGGCAGACGTACGACCTGTTGCGCGAAGGGGTGGACTACTACATGGACCCCTCGTTGCTCTGGTTCGCGCTCGTGCGGCCGCTCAACCCCAACAACGAGCGGCTGGTGGTGGCGTACAACGTGCGCATCAACGGCCGTGACACGGTGTGGGTCACCACCGGCGGCACGCCCGATGTGCAGGCGACTGCCGCCCCGCAGTACGCCAACCTGGTGTGGGACCCGAGCGTCAATCCAGGCGCGCCGGCGTTCGATCGCGAGATCCGCTCGGTGTACCGCATCGGAGGCGAGGACCTCGACCGACGGTCGGTGCAGCTGCGCGTCTTCGCCGGCACCGGCGACCAGGAGCGCCCCATCGCCGGCCCGGCGCAAACGTATCTCCAGATGTTCGGGCTGGCGCAGTTGAACAACAGTCAGTCGTTCGACGTCGAGAACCGGCTCTGGCCGCGGCCCACCGATCCGAACGTGAGTCTCAACGCCGGGGCCGGCGATCCCCGGCTGGCCGGGAGCACCAAGATCATCCACGACTACTTCCTGGTCATGCCGTCGCTGCGCCCCTTCGCGGAGCGCGATTCGGGGCTGGTCGCGGTGGGGAACCCGAGCAACGACGCCATCTACACCACGCCCGATGACTACCTGGTGTCGTCGAGCCAGCACCCGGCGTCGGTGTACCGGCTGCACGTGCAGTACGAGACGCGCGACAACGCCGAGGCCGGCACGATCGTGCTCGGGTCGGTGCAGATTCGCCGCAATTCCGAACGGATCCTGCTCGACGGCGTGCCGCTCACGCGCGACCTGGACTATCGCATCGATTATGACCTGGGGCGGGTCACGTTCTTCCGTCCCGACACGCTGTTCAACCGGCGGCGTACGGTGAGCGTGCGGTACGAGGAGAATCCGCTGTTCGCGCCGACACCCACCAGCATCTTCGGCCTTACCTCGGCGCTGCCCCTCAGCCACGGCATCATCAACTTCACGGCCATTTCACAATCGCAGCAGTCGGCGTTCACGCGGCCGCAACTCGGGTTCGAGCCCGCGGCGTCACTCATCGCCGGAGTCAACGGCCAGTTCTCGTGGCAGCTCCCCGGGCTCACCAGTGCGTTGCGCCGGTTCACGTCCTCCGATCCCAAGCGGCCGTCGCTGCTTACCGTCACCGGTGAATTGGCGGCCAGTCACCCGCTGCAGAATGCCAACCAGCAGGCCTACATCGAGTCGTTCGAAGGGAGCGGCGGGATCAACGTCAACCTCGCCGACGGCCTCTGGTACTACTCGAGCCTTCCGGCGCTGGGCCAGCGGCTTCCTCCGACGATCGGGGGCGCGCTCGTCCCGTCGCGCATGGCGACCATGGCCTGGCAGAACAACGGCACGGGGGCCGACGGCAAGCCGGTGACCTATACGATCACCGATATCGACCCGCTCGCCGCGATCGGCGGCAACGGCTTCGCGCCGCCCGAGACGATGCTCTGGATGACGCTGTATCCGCTCGCCGTGGGCGGGTCGCTGAACCGGGCGCGCGACGAGTACCAGTGGCACGTCAGCAGCACGTTGAGCGGGCGCCGGTTCCGATCCATCCGCACCGTGCTCAGCCCCACGGGCATCGACCTCACGAACGTCCAGTATCTGCAGTTCTGGACCCTGGTCGACACCAGCGTCGTGGGCCGCAGCGCCAATCCCGCCCTGATCTTCGATCTCGGCACGATATCAGAAAACTCATATACGTTCGCGCCGGAGACGTTGTACCTCCGCCCGCGCCCGGGCGGCGGGGTGGACAGCGTCTACGCCGGCAAGCGCGCCCAGGGCCTCGACCACCTGGACACCGAACTCGACCCGTTCACGCGGACGTTCAACGTGTCGGTGAACGATACCGGCCTGCCGGGCGACCTGATCGACACGCTCGTCGTCGTGGACCCGAACGGGACCGTGAGCAAGGTCGAGAACTTCGCCGTCTGCCAGGGGCAACTGAACGCCATCCTGCCGCTGGGCGACACGCACGCCAATTGCACCGTACACAACAACCGGCTCGACAGCGAGGACATCGATCAGGACGGCGTGCTGAACATCGACAGCGCGCACCGCGAGAGCGAGAGCATCCTGCGGTACGTCGTGGATCTCAGCGATCCCACCACCTACACGCGGATCGGCAACGTGGCGCTGATCCCCGACACGGTGGGCGGCGTGGTGACCGACGTGCGGAAGGAATGGGTGCTGGTCAAGGTGCCGTTCAACGCCCCCAACGATTCGCTCAACGCCGTCCTGCGCCGCCGCATGCAGGCCCTGCGCATCACGATGGTCTCCGGGGCCGGCACCCCCGACAACCAGTTCGTCCAGCTTCCCATCGACCAATTGCAGCTCGTCGGCGCCCCGTGGCTGGCTCGCAACGACCAGACCCTCACCGGCATCGCCGGCGATCAGGCCGCGGGCGGATACGTGATCACGTCGCTCATCGGCACCACCGATCGCGATTCGGTCAACGGTCTGTTCTATGTGTCGCCCCCCGGCGTGACCAACGCCGCGGATACGCGCGCCGCGGCCTACGCCCCCACCGCCGTGCAGATCAACGAACAGTCGCTCCGCATCCAGGCGGGAAACCTGCCGGTGTACGGACGTGCCGAGGCGTATTACCGGTTTCCGTCGGGGCAGCAGAACTTCATGGGATACCAGCAGCTCCGCCTCTGGGCCCGTGGCCGCAACCACGGGTGGGGCACCACGGGCGAACTGCAGATGTACGTCAAGATGGGCCGGGACCAGGACAACTTCTACATGTACCGCACGCCGGTGAACGCCGGGGCCGGCCAGAGCGCCTGGCTCCCCGAGGTCGAGGTGAACTTCCAGGAGTTCTTCAACCTCCGGCAGCAATTACAGAACGCCTATATGCACCGTTTGGGCGTGCCCGATTCCCTCGCGTGCACGGGCGTCGACTCGGCGATCATCGTCGCCTCGGCGCTGCCCGCCACGGGGCTGAATCATCGCTACGCCGCGTGCGCGAACGGCTACATGGTGTACACGGTGCAGCCCGGCGTGACCCCGCCCAATCTCGGCGCCGTGCAGGAGATGGCGGTCGGAATCGTGCGCGTGGCCCAGGGTGGAGGCCCCACCGCCGTCCTGCCCGGCGACACGCTCGAGCTGTGGGTGGACGACATCCGCCTGGCCAACGTCGTCAACGCCACCGGCTACGCGAGCCAGATGGGCGCCACCCTGCAGGCCGGCGACCTGGGCAATCTGCGCGTGGACTTCATGCGCCGCGACCCCAACTTCCGTCAGCTCGGCGACCAGCCGTCGTTCCAGGACCAACGTACGCTCGAACTCTCGGGCACACTGCACATGGAAAGGCTGCTCCCGGCCCGCTGGAATCTGGCCGCCCCGCTCACGGTGACCCGAATCCTGTCCACGTCGGCGCCGGCATTCCTCGTCGGGAGCGACCTCATGGGCGGCGGCGTCGGCGGGCTCCGCACCCCGCGCGACGCCGTCGCCACCTACTCGGTGGTGCTGCGGGCCGACAGGCCGATCACCGGCTCGGTGCTCGCTCCGCTCGTCAACCACCTGTCGGCCGCCGCTACGCTCAACACCGGCGATATGCGCGACGTCTACTCCACTGGCGCCAGCCAGAACCTCGATTTTGGTCTCAACTATGACGTGAGCGAGTCGGGCGCCCCCACCCCGCTTCCCGACTGGATGCGGGCCGCGCTGGGCGCGCTTCCCGGCCCTCTGCAGGGCGGGCCGATCACGGCGCTCGAACGCGGCACGTTCCGCTGGCGGCCCACCGAATTCCAACTGAGCAGCGGCATCACACACAACGATGCCCGCCAGTCCTCCTACCTGTCGCCGTCCACCACCGGCGTCGACTCGGCCAGCCTGTCGCTGGCGACGGACCGGCTCTGGCGCAACGGCGGCGTAATCGCGTTCCAGCCAACGGACGCGCTCACCGCGCAGTTGGCCGCGACCTCCCTGCGCGACCTGCGCCAGTACGGCGACACCAGCCCCCAAGCGGTGCTGGCTAGCGCCGAGCGGCAGCGCCTGTTCGGAGTCGACGTGGGCATGGAACGCCAGCGGACCATGCAGGGCTCGGTCCATTTCGCGCCTCGCGTTTCGGACTGGCTGCGCCCGCGATTCGACTTCGGCACGCAATACATGATGCTGCGCGACCCCAATTCGACGTCGCTGCTCCTGCCCACCGACAGCGCCGGCCACCCCGTGCTGCCGGCCCTCATCACGGCGTCGCAGACCCTCGGGCTCGGCGTCGCCATCGACCCGGGGCAGCTCGTGGCGGCGTATTCGGGCGACACCCTGCTCACCAAACGCATCACACGCTTGTTCTCCCCCATCGATGTGGACTATTCCAGGAGCCTGATATCCGCGCTCGATGGCGCCCCCAGGGGGGGACCGCTCGCCCTCCAGCTCGGCCTCGGCAACGTGGGCGGCTACCGGTACGTGCATGGCGCACCGGCTTCCAGCGCCGGATTCACCGGCACGTGGACGGCCAATGCCGCCGTCAACCTCCCGTTCGGGGTCACCGTGGTGAACCGCTACCGGCGCACCAGCAACCAGAACTGGGTGCTTCGGCTCGACAGCACGCAGGCCCAGGTGGCGGGGCTTACGACCACCTTCCCCGACTTCAACGTGCGTTGGAACTGGCGCCCCCCGGGCGCGACCATGCGACCCTGGGTCACCGCCGTGAACGCGACCGTCGGATACGCGCATACCATCGCCACGGCATCCCAACTCAACGCCCTCAACACGACGGCGCCCGACCTCAGCCGCGCCCGCGTCGACGCGTATCCGGTGAGCGGGAGCATCACGTGGGGGTTCGGCGGGCTGAGCACCGCCGCTGGGTACACACTCACGCAGCGCGTGGACTCGCTGCCCGGCAGCTTCGCCAGGGGGCGCGCCGAGGACGTGAACGTCGACGTCGGCCGGTCGTTCACCATTCCGTCCTCGTGGGGGCTGGGCATCAAGAACGCCGTCCGCGCCCGTTTCGGGCTGCAGCAGACCCACACGCAGAGCTTCGTCTACGCCGACGACGGCAGCCAGAAGAGCCGGCTCGTCGACAACGGACAGTCGGCCATCAATCTCAACGCCGACACCGATCTCTCCGAGACCATGCAGTTCACGCTCCAGGTCTCACGCATCATCACCTACGACAACAACCTCAACACGCGGCTCAACCAGTTCGTGCTGTCCACCATCCTGCAGATCCATTTCGCCAGCGGGCCGCTCCGGTAGCGGCACGCCGGGATCAGTAGAGCAGCTCGTAATTCAGCCGGAACCCGCGCCCCGGCTGGGGCACGAAGTCCTTGATCACCGACAGATTGTCACGATACAGCGTGTTGAACACGTTGTCGCAGTGCAGGCTGATCTCCGACACCGTGCCGCCGACCACGATGCGCTTGCCGACGCCGAGGTTGAGCAGGGCATAGCCCGCCGTCGGCGTATCGCCGTCCCCCAACCGGTTCTGGGCCGCCGCGCCCCGTGCCTCGACAATCCCCACATACGTCTCATTGTCGTACGTGGCGCGCAGCAGTCCACGCAGCGGAGGGATGAAGGGCAGTGGCACGTTGTTCCGCGTGTCCTGCGCGTTCACGTAGTCGGAGCTTGCCCGCAGCGCCAGGTACGGCGCCGGCTGCACAACCATGCTCGCCTCGAACCCGGCCAGGCGCGCGCTCGTGGCCGTGAACTGGCGCACCGGGAAATCCTGGATCGTGTCGCCGCGCAGGAATCCGTAGATGTAGTGATCGATGAAGTTCACGTACGGCGAGAACTCGAATTTGGCATTTCCGAAGTCGCCCTTGAGCGATGCGTCCAGGCCGAGCCCGTTCTCCGGGCCCAGGCTCGCCGTGCCCACGGAGTACGTCCCGCTGGCGGCGTCGAGGCCGTTGGCGAACAACTCCTGCACGGTGGGGGCGCGGAACGAACGCGCCAGGCTGAACGAGCCCGTGAGCTCCGGCGTGAACTGCTGGATGGCGCCCACCGAGGCCGTGACCGCGTTCGAGAGCCGCGATGCATCCAGCGTCTGGAATACTGTGTCGGTGGACTGCGGGTAGGGATTGGTCTGGATCTTGTTGTAGTCAAAGCGCACGCCGGCCTGCAGGCGCGTGTTGGGCGCCGCCAGATACTCCTCGTATGCATAGCCGGCCAGTCCGGTGGTCACCGAGTTGGGCCCCAGCGGCTGGTCGCCCTCGATGGTCAGGTTCTGGATGTCCGACCACAGGCCGAGGGTGCCGCTCAACCTGCCGTACTGCTTCTGCTGAAACTGCAGCACGGCGTTGAATTCCCGCTTGTGGAAGTGGTTGGCCTGCGGATCGGACACGCCGGTGGAATCCTGCGCCGTGGGGAACTCGGAGTGGTTGTAGTCGTTGTAGCTCGCGTCGAGCTTCACGCGCTGGAACCACGAGCCCGTGGTGTTGAACAGACTGCGAAACTCCACCGTGTTGCGCTGCTGCGAAATGCGTGACGTGGTGGGCGGTACGGTGAGCCAGTCGGCATTCGGCGGCACGCCGGGAATGCCGTAGTTCATCTCGTAGTGGTTGGCACCGATGCCCACCATGCCAAAGTCGCCCTGGTACGAGTAGCCCAGTCCGCCCTCGCTGCTCTTATCGTCAGACTGCGGAATGCGGCTCAGGTCGAACTGGGCCCCGCTGGCCGGATCGGTATAGGTGCCCTTCGGGATCCCGATGTCGCCCGAATGGTGCTCGCCGGCCGAGACCCGAAACGCCGAGTTGCCGCTGGTGTATATGTTGTTGACATAGCCGGAGTACTCGTTGCTCACACTGTTGCCCTCGATCGCCACCGTGCCCGACATCGGATGATCCGACGCCGTGGGTACGATATTGGTGATCATGTTCACCAGCCCGCCGATGGTGTTGGGACCGTACAGGATCGCGGCCGGTCCGCGCACGACGTCGATCTGCGCAATGCTCAACGCGTCGATCGGTGTGGCGTGGGCCGGATCGTACGTGGCGATGTCGCCCATCCGCAGCCCGTTCTCGAGAATCACCACCTCATTGTCGCCGAGGCCGCGCAGGATCGGGCGCGACGGCGCGGATCCGTTTCCGCGCACCGTCACCCCGGGCAGGTCGGAGATCTTCTCGGCAAAGCTCATTCCCGCGCTGTTGTCGAAGTCGGTGCGCGATTTCGACTCCGCCGACTGGTACTGCTCGTCGGCCGGCCGCGCGGTGGGCGACGCCGAAACGACGATCTCCTCGAGCGGGATCGCGGTCGGGGTGAGATTGAACGACGCGGTCACTTCAGCCCCGGTCAACCGCACGGTGTCGGAAATCGCGGCGTACCCAGGCACGCCCACAAAGATGCGGTACGTGCCCCGAGCAACGTCGGTAAATCGGTAGTCACCGCGTGCGCCGGTGCGCTCCGCCCGGTCCAGTTCCAGCAGGCGCACGGTCGCGCCTACCACGGGGCGGCCGGCCGACGTGACCGTGCCGCTAATGGTCTGGGCCTGGGCCCGGACGCCAACGCCGGCGCCGGCGACGGCCACGAAGGATGCTAGGAGCAACGCGCGCTGAACTCGAATCATGGTCAGATCCCACCAGCAATGGTTGATTACCTGCGTGTCAGTTTCGTGACAGGTTGAGAATGTATCCAGGACCACACCTCATTTGCAAAATTTTCGCAAAGATATGGGCCGCCACGGCTTGCGGAGGCCCGGCCAGCTCACGCGCGCCGGGGCCGGAACCGCGTGGCGGGTCCGGCCGTCCCCTCCTTATGTTGCCTACGTTCCCCGGACTTCAACGTTGACCCTCGTCGACCATCCCGTGCCAAGAATGTTCGTCCTGGCGTGCCTGGCCACCCTCGCCCTCTCGTCATGCGACCGCTTCCGCGGTCCCAAGACCGCGTTCGATGGCGCCGCTGCCTACGCCATGGTCAAGACGCAGGTGGACTTTGGCCCGCGCGTGCCCGGTTCGCCCGGATGGCAGAAGACCGGCGACTGGATCGTCGCCCAGCTCAAGCAACTCGGTGATTCGGTGACCGAGCAGCGGTTCATGCACGTCACGCCCAAGGGTGACACCGTCCCGATGCGCAACATCATCGGCCACATCGCCCCCGAGAAATCGCAACGCGTGCTCTACGTCACGCATTGGGACACGCGCCCGATCGCCGAGAACGATCCGGTGCTCGGCAACCGCGACAAACCCATTCCGGGGGCCAACGACGGGGCGTCGGGGGTGGCGCTGCTGCTCCAGGTGGCGGCGGCCCTCAAGAAAACACCGCCCACGGTGGGCGTGGACCTGCTATTCGTGGACGGCGAGGACTACGGCGACTTCGACACGTATTCCGACACGGCGAGCAACCCCAACGTGCTCATCGGGTCCACGTATTACGCGCGCCACATGTCCAAGGACAGCCTGCCGCTCTATGGCGTGCTGTGGGACATGATCGGTGACAAGGATCTGAACATCAACCAGGAAGGCAACTCGGTGGCCGACGCGCCCGAGGTGGTCTCGCTGGTGTGGGGCGCGGCCCGGAAGCTCGGCTACAGCAAGTATTTTCTGAACCAGACTGGCGAGACCCTGATCGACGACCATGTGCCGTTCCTCGACCAGGGGCTGCACATGATCGACGTGATCGACTATGACTACGGACCCAAGACCACCATGACGCCGCAGGGTTGGCACCACACACTGGAGGACACGCCCGACAAGGTTTCGGCGCAGAGCCTCCAGATCGTGGGGGATGTGGCCGTGAAGTTGGTGACGGGGAACTGACGGCGAACGTCGAGAACCGAATGGAACGACAGGCGGCGAGTTGTCGACTGACCACTCGCCGCCTGCCGTTACCGCTCCGCCGTTTCCGCTACCATATCACAGCGCGAAGGCTGTCCGGCCTCACCATCGCATCCCCGTCCTTGCAGCCCCAGGCCTTCTTGAACTCGGGCATGTTGCTGAGCGGCCCATCCACTCGCCAGTTCCCCGGCGAATGGGGATTGGTCTTGATCTGCTGTAACTCGGCTTGCGGGCGCTGCAATCCGCGCCAGATCTGCGCCCAGGCCAGGAAAAAGCGCTGCTCGGGCGTGAAGCCGTCGATCTTCGTGCGCGGCGTGTTCCCGAGGGCCTTTTCCATCGCGGCGTAGGCCACCGTCAGTCCGCCCAGGTCGGCGATGTTCTCGCCCAGCGTGAGCTGGCCGTTGACGTGCGCCTCACCACCGAGCACGGCGTAGCCGTTGAACTGATCCACCACCCGCTGCGCGGCCACCTTGTACTTGGCTGCGTCCTCGGGCGTCCACCAATCGCGCAGGTCGCCGTGGGCGTCGAACTGGCGTCCCTGATCGTCGAACCCGTGCGTCATCTCGTGTCCGATCACGGCGCCGATCGCGCCGTAGTTCACCGCGTCGTCGGCGCGGGGGTCGAAGAACGGTGGCTGCAGAATGCCCGCCGGAAACTGAATCTGGTTCAGCGACGGACTGTACGACGCGTTGACGGTGGGCGGCATCATCGACCACTCGCTCTTGTCGAGCGGCTTGCCGACCTTGTCCCAATTATGGGCCGAGTTCCAAGCGGCCACGGTGCGCAGGTTGCCGAAGTAGTCCCCGGTCCTGATGTCGAGCGACGCGTAGCTGCGCCAGTGGTCGGGGTAGGCGACCTTGCGCAGATAGGCGTCGAGCTTGATGACCGCCTGCTGCTTTGTCGCGGCGCTCATCCAGTCGAGCCCTTCGATCCGCTCGCGCAGCGCCGACACCAGATTGTCGACCATCTTGGCGGCGCGGGCCTTGGCCGCCGGCGAGAAGTTGCGGGCGATGTACTCCTGGCCCACCGCCTCCCCCAGCGCGCCGTTGGTGGACTGCGCGCACTCCCGCCAGCGCGGGGGCGGTTCCTTGATGCCCGTCTGAATCTGTTCCCACCGGAACGCCTCGGCGCGGAACGGCGCGCCGAGCGCGGCCATCGCGCTGTTCGTGGCGTGCCAGCGCAGGTAGGCCTTCCAGTCCTTCACCGACACCGCGGGGAGGAGTGAATCGAGCGCCGCGAAGAACGACGGCGTACGCACGTTCACCGTAGTCACGCCCTTCGCTCCCTGCTGTTCGAGGTACCGCGCCCAATCGATGCGCGGCGTCATCTGCTGGAATTCGGCGAGGTCCATCTTGTGGTACGTCGCATTCGGATCCCGCATCGCCACCCGCGAGATCTGTACCCTGGCGAGCGCGGTCTCCACCGCGAGCACGGCATCGGCGTCGGCTCTGGCCTGCCGGTCGTTCTCTCCGATCAGGGCCAACGACCGTGCCATGTGGTTCACGTATTCGCCGCGCATGTTCACCGTGCGCGGGTCGTCGTTGAGGTAATCGTCGCGGGACGACATCCCGAGCCCGCCCTGGGTGGCGGCCACGATGATGTCGTTGGCGTTCTTCGGGTCGGGCCCCGGCCCCAGCGAGAAGGGCGCCAGTCCGCCGCCGCCGCGGCCACCGCCGCCGGCATCGCGCACCCCGAAGGCCCGTACCACGTCATCGGTGGTCTTCACGGCGTCGATCGCGTCGAGCGCCGGTTGCAGCGGTTTCATGCCGCGCCGGTCGATCGCCGCGGTGTCCATGCACGCCATGTAGTACGTCCCGATCTTCCAGTCGTTGGTGCCGGGTTTGGTCTCGCGGCTGCGGACGAGGCTGGCCGCATCGACCACGATCTGATGGACCACCTCCTGGTTCTTGTCGGCGAGGATGCCGAAGCTCGCCAGACTCGTCTTGTCCGGCGGAATCGTGTGGGTCTTGAGCCAGCCGCCATTCGCGTATTCATAAAAATCGGTACACGGCGCGCAGGTGGTGTCGAAGTTCGCTCTGGCGAACGTGCCGGCGTCGCCCTGTTGGGCGGAGGCGGCAGCAGCCGTCGCGACGCTCAGCGCGGCCGCGGCGGCTAGGTAGCGCATCGATCGACTGGTCATCATCGCTCTCGATGGTGTGGGGGGCGCGCTGGCGGAACGGAAGCGCACGGGTACGTAACGGCGACTGCCAATATTGGCGCGCGGACCGGCGGCGCGCACCAGGCGGCGCGGGGGATTGTTTCGGACCGCGAGGAATGGGTGCCGTCGGCCACGCCCGGCGGGGTTACCGTCGCCCCATGCCAACGGCCACTGAACGCAAAGCGCTGCTGTTCCTTGGCGCCGTCGCCTGTCTCGGCGGTGGCGTGCGGGTCGTGCGGGCCCGCGAGATTCCGCCACCCCCGGCCTCGGCGCGTCGCGCGCTCGACGCCCAGATCTCAGCCGTCGACTCGACTCGCCGGCAGCCCTCACCTCCGGGCCGCGGGCGCCGGCGCGCCGCGTCGCGCGACACCAATCCGCCTGGCGGCGCTCCCCGCCGTCCCCGTGGTGGGAGGGCGCGTTCGGTGGGGCTGCCACCGGATCCGCCACTGGGTTCCTTCAACCGGCTGGACGTCGATCGCGCGACCGTGGTGGAGCTGCAGCGGCTACCGGGAATCGGTCCAGCGTTGGCCGCTCGGATCGTCGCATACCGGGACTCGAATGGCCCGTTCGGCTCCATGGATCGGCTGCGGCGGGTGAAAGGAATTGGTCCCGCCACCGCCGCTCGCCTCGATTCACTCGTGTCGTTCTGGGGCCGACGGGGGCCGTAAGTCCACACCAGGCCAAGCCTTCACGGCGGGCGTGCGCTAGCGCACAAAACCGTCGCGCCGTGTGGGCGTAAGCCGTTCTTGACAGGGAGGTTACGGTAGGGCACCTTCCCGATTGCCGCGTTCGCGCCATCAATGTGTGTGATGGGGACGCTGCTTCCTGCCAATCGCTTCACCCCGTGACCCCAACGCCATGGCCGCACCCGTCGCTTCCAGCGAACGCATCGGCGACATCCTCCTCCGTGAAGGACTGATCTCCAAAGAGCAACTCGACAGGGCGCTCCAGGAGCAGAGGCAGAACGGCACGCGGGTGGGGTACAACCTCGTCAAACTCGGATTCATCCACGAAACGGAACTGACCAAGGTGCTCGCCCGGCAGTTCAAAATGCCGGCGGTGGATCTGTCCAAGTTCGAGGTCGATCCGCGCATCGCCAAGCTGATCCCGGGCGATCTGGCGCTCAAGCATCTCGTCCTGCCGCTCAAGCGCGAGGGGCGGACGCTCACCGTGGCGATGGCCGACCCGACCAATCTTGGTGTCCTCGAAGACCTCAAGTTCATCACGCGGTATGACATCTTCCCCGTGATCGCGGGTGAGTTCACGATCAAGAACGCGCTGGATAAGATCTTCGAGGACGCGGACCTGCAGATGACCTCGTTGCTCGACGACATCGAGGGAATGGGGCTCGATGGGGACGTCGAGGTGGTGGAGGACCGGGAGGAGGAGGTTTCGGCGGCGGCTCTGGCAGCGGCCGTGGACGACGCGCCGGTGGTGAAGCTCATCAACGCCATCCTCTCCGACGCCGTGAAGAAGGGAGCGTCGGATATCCACTTCGAGTGTTTCGAGAACGAGCTGCGCGTGCGCTACCGCGTGGACGGTGCGCTCAGCGAGGTGATGAAGCCGCCCAAGAAGATGCAGGCGGCACTGGTGTCGCGGTTCAAGATCATGGCGTCGCTCAACATCGCAGAGCGCCGCGTGCCGCAGGATGGCCGCATCAAGCTGAAGATGGGGAACAAGGTCATCGACTACCGTGTGTCCACGCTCCCCACGCTGTTCGGCGAGAAGATCGTGCTGCGTATTCTCGACAAGGGCAACCTGACGCTCGACCTCGAGAAGTTCGGCATCGAGCCCAAGGCCGAGAAGGATCTGATGGAAGCGGTGACGAATCCGTACGGCATGGTGCTGGTCACCGGCCCCACGGGCTCCGGCAAGACGACCACGCTCTATTCGGCGATCTCCAAGATCAACACGATCGACGTGAACATCATGACCGCCGAGGACCCCGTGGAGTACAACATGTTCGGGGTCAATCAGGTGCTCGTGCGCAACGAGGTGGGCATGACGTTCGCCGCGGCGCTGCGGGCATTCCTGCGCCAGGACCCGAACATCATCATGGTGGGTGAGATCCGCGATCTGGAGACCGGCAGCATCGCCATCAAGGCGGCGCTCACGGGCCACCTGGTGCTCTCCACGCTCCACACCAATTCGGCGCCGGAAACGGTCACGCGCCTCATGGATATGGGGCTCGAGCCCTTCAACGTGGCGTCGGCGCTCAATCTGGTGCTGGCGCAGCGTCTGCTGCGGCGCATCTGCCCCAACTGCAAGGAGAAATACACGCCGAGCGACGACGATCTGGCGATCGCGAAGGTGACGCGGAAGACGACGTTGCGCGAGTTGCGGTTTACCGACTACGCCATCGACGCGGCGCGGTTGCGGGCCACCAAGGAGGCGGCGCCGTATCTGGCCCATGTGACGCTGGACACGACGTTCGGCGAGTTGGCGTACTTCCGGGGCGTGGGATGCGACACGTGCGGTGGGAGCGGCCTCAAGGGTCGCCAGGGCGTATACGAAGTGCTGCCGATGACACCGGCCATCCGCAAGCTGGTGATGATGAACGTGGGCGCTGCCGAGATCCGCGATGCGGCAATCGAGGAGGGCATGCTCACCCTGCGCATGGATGCGTGGATGAAGGTGATGAAGGGCATCGCCACGATCGAGCAGATGTGCCGGGAGACCTCGGCGTAACAAACGGACGTCTATCTGCTGACGTCTGGCGTCCCTAGTCGTCTGTTCATCGCGAGCATCTGACGACGCGGGGCCACGGACCCTGGGCGCCAGAACGCAGAATACGACCGTCCCCCGCTGCCGCTCCAACCCAAGGATCGATGACGACCCCCGCATCCCCATCTTCGCTGAATCTCCGCGTACTGCTCGAGGAAGTGATCGAGCGCGGCGCTTCCGACCTCCACATCACGGCGGGCGAGCGCCCCAAGATGCGCATTGATGGTGACATCATCGATTCGAGCATCGAGGCGGTGCTGCAACCGAAAGACACCATGCAGCTGGCGTATTCGGTGCTCACGGAGAATCAGAAGAAGCGGTTCGAGATGGAGGACGAACTGGACTTCTCGTTCGGCATCCAGAATCTGGCCCGGTTCCGCGGCAACTGCTTCAAGCAGCGCGGCTGCGTGTCGATGGTCATCCGGCAGATTCCGTTCGACATCAAGACCTTCCAGGACCTGGGGCTGCCCAAGGTCATCAGCGACCTGTCGGACAAGCCGCGTGGGCTGATTCTGGTCACGGGCCCCACGGGCTCTGGCAAGTCGACCACGCTGGCGGCGATGATCGACAAGATCAACAAGGAAATCAAAGGGCACATCATCACGATCGAGGACCCGATCGAGTTCATCCACCGGCACCAGGGGTGCATCGTCAACCAGCGCGAGGTGGGTTCGGACACGAAGAGCTTCGGGGCGGCGCTCAAGTACGCGTTGCGTCAGGACCCCGACGTCGTCCTCATTGGAGAAATGCGCGACCTGGAGACCATCCAGGCCGGGCTGACGATTGCGGAAACGGGGCACCTGGCGTTCGCGACGCTGCACACCAACAGCGCGGCGGAGGCCATCAACCGGATCATCGACGTCTTTCCGTCGCACCAGCAATCGCAGGTGCGGGCGCAGCTGGCGTTCTCGCTCGAGGGCATCATCACGCAGACCCTGCTCCCGAAGATGGGCGGCAAGGGGCGGGCGATGGCGGCGGAGATCCTGGTCGTGACCCCGGCCATCCGGGCGCTCATCCGGGACGACAAGATCCATCAGATCTATTCGATGATGCAGTCGGGCAAGAAGTACGGCATGCAGACGATGAACGACGCCTTGTACAATCTGTACGTGACCCGGATGGTGTCATTCGACGATTGTATCAGAGCATCGCACGATCCCGTGGAGTTGGCGCGCATGTGCGGCGTCGCACTCGATGGGGCGGACGAGAAGAGGCCGGGGTCCCCCACGCCGAGCATAACGGGAACGAGGCGGTAATCACCGGAGGCAACAGGCGGCATGTCCACATTTTCGTACACGGCGCGTACGGCCAACGGCCAACTGAAGACCGACACGATGGAAGCGGCGACCCGCGACGAGGCGATCGCGAATCTCCGCCGGCAGCGGCTCACCGTGGTCAAGATCGACGAGAACGCCAGCAAGAAGAAGCGCATGGGCAAGATCAGCATGCGCGACATCGTGATCTTCACGCGACAATTCTCGACGATGATCAACGCGGGACTGCCGCTGGTGCAGGCGCTGGACATCCTGGCGCAGCAGAGCGAGAGTCCGGCGTTGCGTGATACGACGCGCCAGGTGGTGTTCGACGTGGAGTCGGGCCACACGGTAGCCGACGCTCTGCGCAAGCACCCCAAGGCATTCACGGAGCTGTACGTGAACATGGTGGCAGCCGGTGAAGCGGGTGGTATTCTCGACACCATCCTGCTCCGTCTGGCCGTGTTCATGGAAAAGAACGACGCCCTGGTGCGCAAGGTGAAGGGCGCGATGATCTACCCGGCCGTGATCATGAGTGTGGCGGCGACGGCCATCGCGGTGCTGCTGATCTTCGTGATCCCCGTCTTCCAGAACATGTTCTCGAGCGTGAACATCGCGCTGCCGCTGCCCACGCGCATCGTCATCGGCCTGTCGAACTTCCTCAAGAATTTCTGGTGGGCGGTGGGCGGGGGCCTGTTCGCGGCGAGCTGGATGTTCAAGCGCTATTACGCCACGCCCGACGGCAAGCTGGCCATCGACCGCATGGCGCTCCAGGCGCCGGTGCTGGGCGATGTGCTCCGCAAGTCGGCCGTGTCGCGGTTCACGCGTACGCTCGGCACGCTGATCGGTTCGGGGGTGAGCATTCTCGACGGGCTCGAGATCACGGCCAAGACCGCCGGCAACCGGGTGATCCAGGACGCGATCATGGAATCGCGGGCCAGCATCGCCGGCGGCGAGACGATCAGCGCGCCGCTCAAGAAGAGCAACGTGTTCCCGCCGATGGTGATCAGCATGATCAACGTGGGCGAACAGACCGGCGGTCTGGACGAGATGCTGTCGAAGATCGCGGACTTCTACGACGAGGAAGTGGACGCGGCGGTGAGCAACCTGCTGGCCCTCATGGAGCCGGCGATGATCGTGTTCCTGGGCGTGGTCGTGGGCGGCATGGTGGTGGCCATGTACCTGCCGATCTTCGACATGGTGAACGCGGTGCAGTAGGGCCAGGGCAAGTTATGATGCGCCCAAGTTTGTGGACTTGCGCGCTCTATCATAATTCTCTGTAACTTGCTGTACGGCATGGTGTTAGTGTGACCCTGCGAGTTCTCTCGTGACTGTCTGGGCGCTGTCTCGTAATCCCACTCCCGAGCCCGGGTGAGTTGTTTCGTAACTTCGTGGGGGCACGACCGGACGGGACGGTCCGCCGACGGCGACGTCGACCTTAGCCTCAATACGGCGCTCCGCAGATACATCGATCGAGTTCGTGCTGGCAATTGATCGCGGGGGCAGCGCCAAAGTCGGGCCGCCCGCCTGCTGGGCCTGCCGTATTCGACCCTTGAGAGCACCACGAAGCGGCTGGGCCTCCGAGTGCGTTCCTGTCGCAACCCACCGGAATGAGGCGCGTGCGTGGCGGCACACCCTCCGCCGCGGCGCGGATGCCGACCCTCAGCGCTCGCCTGCGAGCACAACGAGGGTGATCTTCGTTTGGCCGCGCCGAATGCCAAGTCGCACCGACTGACCGGGCGCGATCGCGCTCCACCGCCGTCCGCCTTCGGGCGTGGTGAGCAGAATGCCGCCGATGCTCTCCACGGTATCCCCGGCGCGAACGCCTGCCTGCGCCGCGGGGCCATCGGCGCGGACCGCGAATACCTCGGGCGCCTTGGCGAAAGACCAGATATCCGCCCCGTCCTGGCTCGATTGCACCGTGCACTGGCACGACAGGCCGACGCCGAGCCACCCCGGCGTGTGGACGCGGGGCGCCCCGCCAGTCCGCGCGGGCGGCCCCGCTGCTGCGGGCTTCGATGCGTGTGACTCCGCGTTCGCCAACTTCCCGCCCGTCGGCACGATGATGACCTCTCGGTCGCGCCCGCTACGGCGAATCGTCAAGCGGAGCGGGTGGCCCCGCTGCGCGTCGAAGAGATGCGCGCTTCCCTCGCGCGTCGTGATGAGCGCACCGTCCACGGCGACCAGCATGTCGCCATCTCGCACCTGTCCCGCCGCCGGCCCGTTCGGCCGGATGTCTCGGAGTTCGAGCTCACCCCCGAGTTGAATCCAGTCGTCGGCCGCATGCACGATCGCGTACGGCGCGATCATGCGCCCGATCCCGAGATCCGGACCGCTGCCGCCGGAGCCGCCGAACACCGCCTGCCCCCACGCCCGTCCGGCGGGGAACGCCAGGGCTGCCAGGACGATCACCGCCAGGATCAGGACCGTTTCGCGTCGATTCCGCCGCATATCGCCTCCGCCTCTGAGTTCGCGCCACGCGTATATGTGTCGACCGGTATGCTCTTCTTGGTGCCTCAGAACCAGTGGATCGTTGCATCGGCCCGCGTCGGCGCCGACGCCTCGTCATCGCACGGGGTCCACTCCGCCGACACTGCGGATGACAGCCGCGGGAGCTGCACCGCCGCGGCGCACAGAGTGGTCGCTGCCGATTCGCGCCCGGCGGCCAGCCCGGGGGTGGCCGGATGGGCGCGTGCGAGCGCCGCGAACTGGACCAGAGCGCCGACATACTCTGAGCCGGCGCGCTGCACGCGCAGCTCGGCGCTGCGCAGGTTGGACACCGGGGCCGGCCACGCCCGGGCCGCGTCGCCTTGCTCTACTCGCGCGCGTGCGCGGGACGCTCCGGTGATGTTCCCGGCGACGAACAGCGCGAGGGCAGCGGCCACGCCAGCGGCGTATGCGGCGTATCGTTGCCACCGCGGGGCCGGGAGCAGCCCGCGCCGGCGCAGCGCCCGCACCGCGCGGTCCTCTTCCCCGGGCGGCGCAGCGCTCTCCCACGAGAGCGACGCCAGGGGCGTCATGAGTTCCGGGGGGAGTCGATCATCGTCATCCATCGCGGTTCATCCTCTTCAGCGGAGCGCGCTTCGCATCGCGTGGCGCGCGTGAGTGAGTTGACTCTTCGAAGTGCCGGGAACAATTCCCATGAGCGCGGCGATCTCGTCGTGGGTGTATCCCTCAAGATCGTGTAGGACCATGACGGCGCGCTGCCGTGGGGGCAGCGCGTCCAGGGCCCTCGCCACGTCGAGGCCGTCGCCCGGCGGCGGGGCCCCGTCGGCGACGAACTCCAGCGCCGCGTCACCGGCCCACCGCTCGTTGCGTCGCAGCACCTCGAGCGCGGCGTGCGCCCCGATGCCACACAGCCAGGTGCAGAGAGTCGATTCCCAACGGAACCGGTCGAGCGCTGCGCACGCGCGCAGCCAACTCTCCTGCACCACGTCGTCCACCTCGTGGGCGTTGTGGCCGAGTAATCGCAGCACCACACCCCGCATCCGCGGCGTGTGTCTACGGTAGAGCAGTCGGAACGCCGCCTCGGATCCGTCCAAGTACTGCCGGGCGAGCGCCCGATCAGAGGCATCGGGAGGTGCCTTCATGACCGTGAGGGGCAGAAGACGCTTCAAAGGTTGCATGTGCCCCCGGGGCGCGCAATCGGAGCGGCGCCGAGCCCTTTCCGACGCCGCTCACGATATGTCGTGAGCCGCCTCAATTACGAGAAAGAGCGCGAGAAACTACGACGGAGCGCGCGACTGAATTACGATGGAAAGTGCGAATCCACGGACTGTCGGTTGGCGAGCTCTTTCGTAACTAGAAGCACGCTCACTCGTAGTTTCAGTCCCCCGCCAGCGCTCTCTTCTCGTAATTGTCTGTGAGCCTTCCCGCCGGGTCCGAGCTCGCGCCGCCGACGGCCGTCAGCGCGGGGGCCGGTCGGCGTGGGGGAGCATCCGTCGACAGATGCAGCGGTCGAAGTCCTGCGGGGCGATGCTCCGACTGCGGACGCAGAACTGCTGCGCCACCATCGCGACCGTCGGCGTGCCCCTCGATGTGCCTGCGGTGCTCCGCTTCGGCTACCGCGCCGCTTCGTCGTGGTGTTCCGCGTGGTGCTCGCGGACGTCGGCGGCCAGGAAGAACACGCCGAAGGCAGCCCACAGCAACGCCATGCCCCACGAGTGGACGCGCAGCGCTTCTATCAGCGACAGGCCGAAGAAGATGATGAAGACCGCGAAGTTGTTGGTGCGCATGACGGTGGTCGACGGATCTCGGAGTGCCGGGGCGACGGACGGACGGTCGGATATTTCGATGATTCAACGATAGAGTCTGTGCGCCGGGCAGTGCAGTCGGAGTTTCCCTCAGCGTCATCCCGCGTTCGCCCAACATGCGCCCCCCGCCGGGGAATCGGCGAAAGCGCTGGGCCCTACGGTGCCGGCTGGCCCCGGCCGGACTGCATCGGGGTCCGAGGCGGTGATGGCGGCAATACGTCGTATCCGTACCACCTGTAGGGCTACAACTTGTCTTGACCCTCCCACATCTGAGGCTGGGGGATTCTCGGGTTTCCGCGGCGGCCAGGCCCGTCCCGTGCCGGCAGGGCTGGGCGGTCGCCAAGGGCGGGCCGCCTAGGGTACGAGCGCAGCCGGTGGTGGGGTAGCGCGGAGATGATCGGAAGTGCCGGTGAACCGGACACTGCAATTGCCACCCGCGCGGCCGACGAATAGATCGAGACGGAACATGTGCCCGAGGTCCGCCCGCCTTCCCAGCAAGAAGTTCGCGGACCTGACGCCACGACCTCTGACGGCGAGCTCGGCAGGACTTCTCCGAAAGGGCAGCAGATTCACAGCGTCCGCTCCTCGCAGGCAACCAGCCCCTATCGTCCAACCCCTCGCGGAACAAGCACTTGGGAGCGGTTACGAGAGAATTCGCACAGAATCACGAGAGTGCGCGCAACCGAATTACGAGGGAGCGCGCAACAGCACACCGTGCCGCGCCGCACGTTACGGACAATTACGATAGAAGTCGCAGCGAGTTGGCGGAGAATTACGGTAGAGCGCGGTCCGAATTACGACAGAGCGCGCAAGTCCACACGCGGGTCCGGCGGCCGGTCGGCCTGGTCTGACTTTCATGGAATGGGGCCTGCTGACCCTATCCCGGCGGCCGGTACCGAAGATTCTGAGTCGTCGCCCGGCGTCAACAGGAATCGACGACCCGGATCTGGTCGGGGCCGTTAGGAACAACACACAGGAACTCGAACGGCGCCTCGACCACCTCGTAGCTGTGCGGCGCGCCGGCCGGGATGTACAGCGTGTAGTCGGGTCCCACGTCGTGCACGGTATCGCCGATGCGGATCCGGGCCCGGCCGCGCAGCACGTACTGCTCGTGCTCCACCTCGTTGGTGTGGAGCGGCATGCCCCCACCGGCGCCCATGATGAAGCGGCGCATCGCAAAATGGGGCGCCCCGCGGTCGGGACCCACGAGCACCTGCATCGCTGTAGCCGTGCCGGCTTTCACCGGATTGGCGGGCAGGGATGCGGCGGGGGCGACGAATGGTGTATTGTTGTCAACCATACGTGGACACTGCATCGGCGACGCACGTGTGGCAAGTAGGACCGGCCGTTCAGGTACCCCCCCATTACCCCGAGCCCGCCGTGCACCGCCTCGACAGTGGGCGGCGCGAGGAAGAGAACCATGCGCACGTCCTTCCGATCGGTGTTCATCGCGATAGTGATCGGCACGGCGCTCATCGTTGCCGCCCTCATCGTGAACTCCCGGCGCCCTGCGGTCGAAGTGCTCCAGCCGTCGGCCCAGCTCGTGGAAGCGAGTGGCAAATGCGCGGAATGCCATACGCGTGAGACCTCCGGCATCGTGGTCGAGTACCGGCGCAGCCACCACGCCCAGCAGGGGGTCACCTGCCTCGATTGCCACCGTCCGGTCAAGGGTCAGGGCACGATCGAGCACCGCGGATTCACCATCGCCGACACGGTGACGCCCGCCAATTGTGCGTCATGCCACGACGCGGAGTACAAGCAGTTCGAGCGCAGCCGCCACGCGGCCCCCGCCTGGGCCGCAGTGTACGGATCGGCGCCGTTCACGGCGGAGCAGGTGGCGTACGCCGAGAAGTACCAGCCCGGCGCCGTCAAGCGGCCGCCCAACGCCCTCGTTCAGTCGGAGGGGCCCGCGGCGATCAGCGCCGGGTGCGCCACCTGTCACGCCGTCGGCCGTCCGCATGCCGACGGGTCGATCGGTTCGTGCACGGTCTGTCACGCGCGGCACTCGGCGTCGGTCGAACTCGCCCGCCTGCCCACTACGTGCGGGCAGTGCCACATGGGCCCCGACCATTCGCAACTCGAGATCTACAGCGAGTCGAAGCACGGGGTGCTGTTCGCCCTCAGGCGCAACCAGCTCAACCTGGACGCCAAGCCGAAACAGCTCACCACCGCCGACATGTCGGTGCCTACCTGCGCGACCTGCCACATGAGCGGGCTCGGCGGGATGAACGTGACGCACGACGTCACCGAACGGCTGTCGTGGTATCTGTTCGAGGCGGTGTCGCAGCCTCGCCCCGACTTCGCCCAGGCCCGCGCCCGGATGCAAGAGGTGTGCGGCAACTGCCATGCCACGGGGCAGGTCAAGAGCTTCTACGCCCAGGGCGATTCGGTGGTCGCGGCGACCAATGCCAAGGTGGCGGCATCCCTAGCGCTCATGGACAGCCTGAAGGCGGAGGGCCTGCTCACCGCGGCGCCCTTCGATCAGCCGATCGACTTCGTGGCGTTCGACCTCTGGCATTACTACGGGCGCACCACCAAGCACGGGGCGTTCATGGGCGGAGCCGATTTCGCGCAGTGGCACGGCAACTACGAACTCCTGGCAAAGAGCGTCGAACTTCGCGC
>DATLUQ010000047.1 GCA_035533015.1 Gemmatimonadaceae bacterium
AGCGTCATCGACCGCACGTCCTGACCGCAGTAGACGTCCGCTGTGAGCTTGATGTCGGTATGGTCGAGTAGCCGCGAGCATACGAGAAGGTTCCGGCGTGCCCAGTAGCTGCCGAACAGTCGACGGACCGTGTGATAGCCGAGCGCTCCTTCGATCTTCTGCAGTACGGCGAGGTTGATTGAGAGTGACACCGCATGCCGGGTGACAATGCGCTTGAAAGCCGCGCTCAATCGTGTGCGCCGCCAACGCCCGGGCGCGGCGTTCACCTTTCGCCCTTTTGCGGCGTGCCCCCGGACCGGCGGCCGGCCCCGCGCCGTCCCATACTCGTCGCCAACGGCGTCCGGAAAGAGCCACGGCACGTCCTGCAGCGTCCGGCGGCCGGTCCGAGCGTCGACCTGCGTACGGCACACATCGCGACCTCCTCCTTCCATGAACCACAACTCGAACAGGTCGCGCCGCAGACGGTGTTCCCGCATGGGGTCACCCTCTCGCTCCGGCGTCCGCACGAACTCAGCCTGGATGAGGCGGCCAGGAAAATCTCGCTTCGACTTCATCTTGCGTCCTGGCACATCGATCCCCAGCTGGCCTTCCCAGGCCGCTAGCGCCCCCATGTTGGCGAGCGCTTGCTGCGCGGGGCCCACGGGAAGGTTGAGCCATTCGGGCGTCGTCAGCCGGACCAACGTTCCCGCACGGAGTGGGAGGCGCTGGGCGATCAACAACACGACCATCATGCGAAGGGTCTTACCCCACTGGCTTCCCGGATTAAAGCTGCCGGTTCGAATCGCACCGATCTGATCGGCGATCGACTGGCCACCGGCGTGGCCGACCAGTTCGGCTTCCATGCACTCGACCAACTGCTCGAGTTTGACGAGCCCATCGACACCATCACCGCCCTTCCATCCGTTGGCGATTGCAAGCACATGCGCGGCGACCGCTCGCCGGTCCAGATGTTTGGGCCGCGGCAAACCCGCGCAGATTGACTCCAGATCTCGATACCACACTCCAAGTTGCTCCACCCGCTCGCTATCACCGACACGCTCCGCCTCGCCGGCGAGGAATCCATTCACGAGCCACGTAATCGTTCGCACGCGCTGAGCGAGCGAGTTGTAGCGGGTTCCCCGCGAGTCTTCTGGCAACTCAAGCATCCATCGCATGAAGTCGTCCACGAACTTGGGATCGGCGAGCACCAGCAAGCCCGGCACGTTCTCATCCGTCCAGTCGACGCCGCGCATCTTTGCCGCGAATCCCGCCAAGTACGCGAACATCGCGAGCCGCGACCGAAGGGTCTCTGCCGACACGCGGAAGGGGGCCGCCCCCTTTCGCCGGGTGGTGAGCGAGGAGGGCCACTTCCAGACACGCGCAGCGAGCGGGGGATTACTGAGTCGCAACTTGAGATCTTCCAATGTGCTCCACGCCGCCCAGCGGCGGAGACCATATTGGCCCTCAACGAGTCCAGCGGCGAACCGGCCGTCCGGCAATACCCATCCGGAGAAGTCACGGTCTCGCTCCGACGTGTCCGGGTCGGCCGCGGCCTCGATCGCACGAGCCCCGACGAGCGTCACGGGGGCCGTGGACTTTAGCGCCCAAGTATACTCGTCCCCGAGGCCCAACCGGGGCCCGAAGTGCGCGACGACCGCGCGCCACACCCAGCGGGCCGCGATCACCCGGTGCGTCGGGAGGATGTGTTGCGCACCGTCCGTGAGGATGAGGTCCCGAACGGCGAGCCAGTCGGTGCTACGCAAATCCACCCCGCCGAGCTTGGTCGCATAGGTTGCGAGAACCCGTGCACCATGGCTCGCCCGCGACGGATTCGTCGCGCCGCTGTATCGTTTCATCCAGTGGATGACCCGCTCCAGGATGGGGATCCATCCCGGCGAGTACATGTAGGGCCCACCGGCCTCCATGGCCGGGGCGCGTGAAATCAACCCGTACGTTGCCGCCAGGTACATGAGATTCTGCGCGGCCCCAACGTTCTTGCTGACCGATTCCTCGGCCATGTCCGGCTGCCATGGCGTCTGACTGCGCTTCGCCACGTGCTTCTCGCGGTGCTGGTCTCGCGTGAGGTTCCGCACCGTTTCGACGAGGGCCCACTCCCCTTGACCGCCCCGGGCCTCGGGGGCCCACGTGAGCAGCGCCCCTGTGACCGTATACAGGTTGCCGTGCGCGCCGGGCAATCGGGACGCCACCAAGGTAGCCATTCGTTCGATGTCGTCCCACTGGGCGTTGGACAACACCCACACCTCCCGATTCGCATCGAGAGCCTTCCGCCCCTTCGGCGCCGCGTAGGTCGGGTCCGTGTGTTCGCGCGCGATGTCCAGGAGCGCGGCCAGCGACGTCGGCATGAACGCCCGGTGCGGCGCCGTCGCCAATACCCATCCTCCATGACCGATCATCTGCTGGATGGCCCCGCGGTCTGCCAGCAGCTTGATTGCGCGGCGAGCAGCGTTCGTTGAACAGCCACAGACGGACCGGAGTTTGCCGATGTGGATGGGAAGGCCGCGCTGTGCCTGACGCTCGGCATGCGCCAGGATGCGATCCTCCAACGGCGCGTCGGCCAGATCGGTGAGTGCGGGCGGTTGGGGAGCGAGTACGGTGGTCATAGTGTGTTGCCGGTAGCTGGGGGTGGCTGAAGGCTTCTTTTCTGTTTATTCACGCAACGGACCGGTGCCATTCTGTTGCCTGCGAAATGGAAATCAGCTGCGGGACCGGTCGGCGGCGCAGCGTAGGCTCTTCGCCGGCCGATGGTTGGAGCCGGTAGCCATCGGTAGCCACCGGCCGCCGCCTTAGAGAAAGGCCCGGCATGGCGTTCCGGCGCGAGAAATTAGAGAATCCGTTTGACGGCAAGTACTTAGCTACGATGGACGGGGTGGGCGCAGGACCGACTACTAGGGTGGCCCGGAGCTGGGCGCGGGCGCCGCGAGCCATTGTTTCTATTTCCACGGCGCTCATACGGCGGCCCCCGCGTGTTGCATTCGGCCGCGCCACGTGCGGCAGGCAGCGAGCGAGTAGCGCCACTCCCCGCCCGGCGGCCGAACGCCACCCCAACAGGGGACGCGCATCCACTGCGTCTTCGTCCACGCGATCCGCTCGGTCCGGTTGGCGAGGTACCCCTCGCGCTCATGCGCCGGCAGTTTCGCGATCTGGGCGCCAGTGAGGTATGGAACAGCCAACGACGCCGGCATCGGCACGGTCTCCTGACTCGCGGGATCCACGAGTTCCTCGAGGCCCCAGCGGAGTCGGTTGAATTCCTCGGAGTAGCCGAGGCCGCATGCTTCCGCGGCGCGGGAAGCGCTGATCAGGTCGGGGTCGCGGTGCATAGGATTCTGAGGACGGTGCTGTCGGTGGGGGTGGCCGTTTGCATGAACGCGAGGCTCTACGACAGCAAGCGGGCTCGTCGGGGCCCCCGTCAAGGCCCCCCGCGCGAACGAACGCCGCCGCTGCTGCGGCCCTCTTCTGCTGGTCCCGGAGTAGGCGCGCTCCCGACTTCACATCCATATAGAGGGCTGGCGCTGGGCCTCGCCCCCCCGGTATCCGTGGACATGAAGGCCGATCGGTCCTGGTCGGCCGCACCTACGACCCAAGACGCCAGGCTGGCGCACCAGTTCGGCGTGCCCGAGAGCTCGATGCGGGCACTCCTGAGCTGCGGCCTCTGCGGGGACCCATCCCAGTTCAAACCCAGTGGGCCTCGAACGGCTTACCGAGTGCCCGCGCACATCGTGGCCGCCATCCGCGCAGAGATGGCCAGTGGACATTCGCTCGGAACCGTCTGCCTCGTCCACCTGACCCCGCCCTGGCCCGATCTCGGCCCGCGCAAAGAATTGACGGATTCAGCCTCGACTCAGGATCCCAAAGCGATCATCGAACCGTATCCCGTCGAGCAGGAGTCGCCGACCAATGCCCGAGACATCGCACCACTGGCGCCTCGGAACCCAGAACGCCAGAGCCAGGGAGAGCCCACGCCGGCGGCGGCCCGCCAGCAGACGACTGCCCGTGGTGCTACCAAAGGCCGGGCCGGGCGACGGACCTCGGTGGGTGGCGGAAAGTTCTGGCCAAGCGCGGGCCCACCACCGTCGCGTGATTGCCGTCGTGTCGTGGCCGGAGCCGCGCACGGGATTGGGGGTTCGTCAAACCCCAGGTAGACTTCCGAGTATGCCTGACCGCGACCCAGAAGACCCGTCGCTCCCAGTGCCCCGGGCCCCGGACAATCCCGGGCTCGACGATCTTGGTATCCAGTTCGACGCGCTGCTGGAGATGATGCAGCAGCCCGGTGTGCGCGACGCGGTTGACCGGGCCTTGAGGACGACATCTCAAGAGATGGGGCGCGCGGCGGTCCAGGCGGCGCGAGGCGCCGCCACGCCGATCTTGATGCGCCACCGTATTCGCCTCGGCGTCGAGATTCAGACGGCCGCCGACCTCGCCGTGCACTTCCGTGATCTCGCCGGGCGCGTGCCCGATGATCCGGAACTGGCCGCCGCGCTCACCTCGGCCGCCGAAGGCCTCGAGCGCCAGCAGCCGCCAGGCCAGATTGCCTCGGCGCTCTAACAGCAGGCGGTCCACGTGTCCGCGGGCCCTCCCAGCGCGCTCCGCGGCGTGGCCGAGGCGCTCAGGCGGATAGCGGCGCCCGTTGACCGGCCGTAAGGGGGCGACTGCAGCCGCGTTGGCGGGCGCGCGCCGGATTCCATTGACACATCTCTCAGGAGGTGCGCCTCGAATACATCGAAACTTCCCATGCGGCGTGCGAACCCGCGTCCGCCCCCGTTGGAACGCTCATGACTGGGGACGGCCCTGGTGACGGGACTCCGGGCCGAGGCGTGAGTCCGGCTGGACCCGATCTTAGGGACCCGGGCCGAGCGGCTGGCCGGAACATCATAACTGGATCAGCGCTTGCAGGTCACGTCACGTTACGGGACACATGCGCCAAACAGTGACCGCATTCGGTCGCGCAATCGTTGCATGCGTCGATGCGGTCCTTTCCGGTCGAAGTCAGATGTTCACTCAAGGGGTTTCGTCCAGAAGCGAGATTGCCGGCGAATCGCGTCGCCTTCACTGCCGTTTCGAGATCCTGATGATCGCGTAGACGAGAAACACGATCAGCAACACGCCGATGATCGGCCACCACCCATATCCGCCCATCATGCCCGATCCGTAGTTCATATTGTTTTGCATATGTGCCTTGGGCTTGTCCGCGTGCGTGGACGTTTTGGCGGAGTCATCGACCCTCGAGATCGCGTTCGCCGGGAATACTACGCGTGACGCGCCCTTCCCCGGGGTGCCCCAGCGCTTCATACAAGCGGTCGCCTATCAATAGCAATTCCTGCATCAGTCCGGCGAACTCGCGGGGCGTGAGTTCGCTTGCCGTGCGCGGGATAAGTCCTTTGAAGAGCGCGATGCGGTCCGCGAGCGGCAGTTGATTGGCGCCGTCTATGAGCTCGCGGAGAACGGTGTAGTTGAGGCCCGCAGTCTCGGGAGTTGTCGTCATGGCGGCCTAGGCGGCGGCCACGCCGTATCCCGCCTGTGCAATTGCCCGGCGTAGCGCCTCGGGATTCGTGAGTGTCGGCTCGTAGGTGACCGTGGCAGCACCCACGGTCACGTGAGCATCGGTCACACCGGCAATCTTGGTGACCGCATTGCGGACATTGTTCACGCAACCGCCGCAACTCATGCCGGTGATTGGAATCGTGAGACTCTGCATGATGATCTCCAGTGAAGACACATAGATATCGCGCGTGTGCGGGCGCTGCCATCGCACGAACGTGTTACTCCGTACGCGATGCTTGAGGTGCAAGCCGCGCGGCAAGTGTTTGACGGGTTCGGCGGATTGACCGTGTCCACGCGTTGAGCGCGGTGGCTTCTGGGTCTCAGCGAACAGGACTCCGTCCGGCCTGCAAACCCGCTATGCGCAGGTTCGATTCCGGCCCGCACCTGTATAGGGTAGGTCTGGATATGCTGGCACCAACGGATGATCCGGGCTACGACCAGACCGACGTCTTTCGCGCGCTCGAAGCGCTCCGGCTGGAGAGGCTCGGCCCGCTCGAACCCGCCGGGGACAGCCGCCCGAGGAAGGGTCAGCGGAGGCGACGTTCGCGCCGCCAGGTCCCGAATCGGGTGATGAGCATCCCCGCAACCCCGGCGGCGATCATCGTGAGGCCGAGCGTGTCGTGCCAGTCGCTCATCGGGGTCATCAGCAGCATGGAACCGCCCACGACGAGTGCTGCGAACGCGACGGCGCCAGCCAAGCGTTCGAGATTGTGAATCACGCGGGCGCCCGTGGCTTCCAACATGGGGGCCTGCACCCGCTCCAGACTTCCCTGGCCCACCCGCTGGAGGATGCGTGGGGTGTCGCCGCGCGCATCGCTCAGCAGGCGCTCGAGCTCCCGCGCCAGCTTGGTAGTGTGTTCCTTGACCTGCGACGGCGCGATGCCGTCGACGGTGGCTAGTGGGCTCGGCGAGCGCGTCTCGCGAATTGGGGCGCAGGCGAGCGTGCCGAGAGTATCGCAACCCCCGTCTTAGCGACCGCAATTGACGTTGGCCGCGGACCCGTCGGCTTCCCAGCGCCCTATGCAGCAGGAGACCGGTCTAGTCGTCCTGCTCGTGCGCGAAGGCGGCGATCTGCAGGCGGGTGTGCAGGGCCAGCTTGTCCATGATGTTGCGCACGTGGCTCTTCACCGTGTGCGTCGCGATGTTCAAGCGCTGGGCGATTTCCGTGTTGCTCATTCCCGCCGCGATCAGCCCGATCACCTCGCGCTCGCGCTGGGTCATCCGGACCGATTCCAGCGCCGCCGCCCCGCCCCGTTGTACCGCCGCCTTGGCGATCTGCGAGAACAGGGTACCCGTCATCGGCGCCGGCAGTACTCGCGCGCCCTCGGCCACCGATCGGATGGTGCCCACGAAGTCGTCGAACGTGGCGTCCTTCAGGATGAATCCGGCCACGCCCGCGTTCACGAACTGGGCGATCTCCTCGTGCACGGGAAGCAGATCCATCACGATCACCCGTGATTCCGTCATCTCCCGCTGCACCGTCTCCGCCAGGCAAAGGCTGCTCCGGTCCTGCAATCCCACGTCGAGCAGCAGCACGCGCGGATTCACATCCTTCAGCATCGCCATATCGAGGCTCGTCGCGGCGAGCACGACGTTCACGTCGGGCAGGTCGTTGAGCATCTCGGCGATGCCTTCACGAACGAGACGATTGTCCTCGATGATCGCGACGCTGATCATGTGGCCCCTGACACTGCGCGGGAGATGGGGCCGCCGTGGCGGCGGCGGCGGTCAGCGCCCCACGTAGTCCTATCCATGATACGCAATCTCTGGGGGCTTCGCTCGGTTTGCTGGCGGTCGGTCAGGTCCACGCAGGATCCCGACCCCCTCGGAATGCGGGACCGGGGTGACGAGTCTGGGGGGCAACTCGGCTAGGCGCGCGTCGTTCCTTGCGGTTTAGGCCCGATGACGGCCCCCCAAGCAGAGATTCTGCGACTCTTGTGGTGGTGGGTTCCACCACAAACTGTTACGCCACGTCGATCACCGCCGCCTCGTACCGGTGCCCACTTTCCTCGCCCGCCCGCGCAACGATATCGGGGAGCGTATCCGGGCGAATGCGACGCGGGTCGATCCGGACCGCCGCGGTACTGCTCGGCAGATCGACGTGCACGAATGTCACCCCGGGGGCAGACAGCAGCCCGTTGTGCACGCGATTCGCGCAATTGGCGCACCCCATCCCGTGGATGCGCAGGGCAACCATCTGGCTCTCGGCCGATGCCGAAGGAGCAGGGGCAGGCACTTTCTCGACATGGCAGCCACAGCTGCCGGCGCTCGTGGTCATGATGTCTCCTGTATCGGCGACACGCCGATCGGCTGTGCCGCCCTCGAGTTTGGATATTGCTGAATCGCGGGCAGAGCCCCGACCCGCGTCACCGACGCTGAACCAGCGGCGGCGCACGGGCCGGGGTCACGCGCCCCCCCAGGCGCGGTTACGGCTTCTTGATCGGCGGCGACATGCCCATGTGCTGGTGCATCTGTTGCATCGTCTCGATCATCGGGGCCATCGCGCCTATCATGGCACCCATGTGCTGTTGCATGTCTCGCAGGCTCTGCATCAGTGTCGGATCGTGGACGACGCTGGAATCCTGCATCAGCGCCTGCATCTGGCCCATGTAGGCCTGCATGTCGCCGAGCATCTGGCCCATATGATCGGCCATCTGTCCCATGGCGTGCCCGGAAGCCCCCATCGGCATCATGCCGGACATTCCGGACATTCCACCCATCGCTCCATTCCCACCCGGCATCATCGGTGTGGACATCGAGTCCACCTGGTGGTGCATCGCGGTCATGTGCTGCATCATCTGGCCCATGGACGGCATCGCCATTCCCGGCGACATCGCATGGGTCGAGTCAGACTTCTGCGCCGGCAGGGCGGCAGCTGCGACGAACAGCAGCGATACCGCGGCAAACCGAATGGCTATGCGTGACATCAATCTCTCCTTTGGTCGGGGCGGCTTCCCACCTGGGCGCCGCCGCATCAGTCCGTCTGTTGCGATTGTAAGTTCATCCGGTCGCCTGAAGACTGCCTGAACGGCCCGTGAAGCCCCGGGCGCTCAGCGCGCCTTCAGCGGACGTTCAGCAAGTACGCACATCTTGCGTCAGGCGCACCGACAATCGAGGAGAACCTCCGTGCACGATCACGCCCATGATCACGCGACGCCGGCAGGGCAACAGGTAACCGACCCCGTATGCGGGATGACCGTATCCGCGGAGTCGGAATACCGCGCGGCGAATCTGGGCAGCGAGTATCGATTCTGCAGCGCGCATTGTCGGGATCGGTTTCTCGCCGACCCCTCGGCGTTCGCGGTGGACCGCGCCGCAACCTCAACGGTGACTGCGCCCGCCGCTAAGCCGGACGCCCCGCCCGTGAGCGGCGTGAAGTACACCTGCCCCATGCACCCGCAGATCGTGCGCGACGCGCCGGGGGCATGCCCGATCTGCGGTATGGCCCTCGAACCCATGATGCCGACGGCGGACGACGGTGAAAACACCGAACTCCGCGACATGACGCGACGCTTCTGGGGCGCGACGGCGCTCGCCGTTCCCCTGTTGGTGCTGGCCATGGGCGACGCCATGTTCGGATCAGCGCTCGCCGGCGCCATCGCGCCACGCACGCGGATTCTGCTCGAATTCCTCCTTGCAACACCGATCTGCACATGGGCGGCATGGCCATTCTACACCCGCGCCGTCCAGTCCGTTCGCACTTGGAACCTCAACATGTTCACGCTGATCGGACTCGGCGTCGCCGTCGCCTACGGGTATAGCCTGGTCGCGACGCTGCTCCCGGGGATCTTCCCGGCGGCGTTCCGGGATGCCAGCGGTCAGGTCGCCGTGTACTTCGAGGCGGCCGGGGTGATCGTCACCCTCATTCTACTCGGGCAGGTGCTGGAACTGCGGGCCCGCAGTCAAACGAGCGCGGCGATCAAGCAACTACTCGGCCTCGCCCCGAAAACCGCCCGCCGCCTGCGGGACGACGAGACCGAGGAGGACGTCCCGCTGGATCAGGTCCAGGTCGGCGACCGACTCCGCGTCCGGCCCGGCGAGAAGGTCCCGGTGGACGGCATCGTGCTCGACGGCTCCAGCACGATCGACGAGTCCATGGTGAGCGGCGAGCCGATTCCGGTGGAGAAGCGGTCCGGAGACCGCGTGGTCGGTGCGACCATCAACGGCACGGGATCCCTCGTGATGCGGGCCGAAAAGGTGGGGGCGGACACGCTGCTCGCGCGGATCGTGGCGATGGTCGCCGACGCGCAGCGATCGCGCGCCCCCATTCAGAAGCTCGCCGACATCGTCGCCAGCTATTTCGTGCCGACGGTGATCGTGGTCTCGGTCATCACCTTCGTCGTCTGGGCGTGGATCGGACCGGATCCCAAGATGGCCCACGCGCTGATCAACGCCGTGGCCGTGCTCATCATCGCCTGCCCGTGCGCGCTCGGCCTCGCGACGCCGATGTCCATCATGGTGGCCACGGGCAAGGGCGCGACGATGGGCGTGCTGTTCCGCAACGCCGAGGCCATCGAGGTGATGCGGAAGGTCGACACGCTGGTGGTGGACAAGACGGGTACGCTGACGGAGGGACGGCCCAAGGTCGTTACCGTGATCCCCGCCCCGGGATTCAGCGACGCTAAGTTGCTCCGCTTTGCCGGGAGTCTCGAGCGCGGCAGCGAGCACCCGCTGGCCGCGGCGATCGTCCAGGGCGCGACGGATCGAGCGGTCCCGATGGGTACGGCCACCAACTTCGCGAGCGTGACGGGTAAGGGCGTGCGCGGCACCGTGGACAACCAAGCGGTCGCCCTCGGGAACCAGAGTCTCATGGACGACCTGCGCCTCGACGCCGGCCTGTTCGCGATTCGGGCCGAGGAGCTCCGCGGCGAGGGACAGACCGTCATGTTCGTGGTCGTGGGCGGTGTCCTGGCCGGCCTCATCGGCGTCGCCGATCCGATCAAGGCGAGCACCGCGGAGGCCGTGGACGCGCTGCACGCCGAGGGCATCCACATCGTCATGCTCACCGGTGATAGCCAGACGACCGCGGATGCGGTCGGACGGCGGCTCCGCCTCGACGAAGTCATTGCCGGAGTGCTCCCGGACCAGAAGGCCGCGGTCGTCAAGCGGCTCCAGAGCGAGGGTCGCATCGTGGCAATGGCGGGGGACGGGATCAACGATGCCCCGGCGCTGGCGCAAGCGCAGGTGGGGATCGCCATGGGCACCGGGACGGACATCGCGATGGAAAGCGCGAGCGTGACGCTGGTCAAGGGTGACCTCCGGGGCATCGTCCGGGCCCGGCGCCTCAGCCGCCGAACGCTCCGGAATATCAAGCAGAATCTGTTCTTCGCGTTCGTCTACAACACCGTCGGCATCCCGATCGCCGCCGGCGTTCTGTACCCGGCGTTCGGGCTGTTGTTGAGCCCGATGATCGCCGCGGCCGCGATGAGCTTGAGTTCGGTGTCCGTGATCAGCAACGCGCTGCGCCTGCGGAGCGCCGTCGTCTGAGTCAGAATGCGACGGCACCCGGTACGGCGCAAACACCCCCGAACCCCGGTCCCCGAATGCGCTCACGACTCCACGTGCTGCTGTTGGTCTCCGCGCTCGTGTCAGGAACGCCCCGGCATGCGGCTGCCCAGACGGCGATGCCCTCCGAATCGATGCGGCGCATGGGATCTGGAACCAGTTGGATTCCGGCCGCGGTTGGTCTCCCGGCCCGCGGCCTGATGCTCGGCCAGTGGGACGTGATGCTCCACGGCGCAGCGAACGCACAGTTCGACCGCCAGTCCGGACCTCGGGGTGGCACCCAGGTCGGAAGCATCAACTGGGGAATGGTGATGGCCAGTCGCCCGCTGAGCGGCGGGACACTGACCCTGCGCGGCATGTTCAGTCTCGACGTGCTCGGCGTCACGCCGCGCGGCTATCCGCTGCTCCTGCAATCGGGGGAGACCTACCGCGGTCTTCCGCTCCACGATCGGCAACATCCGCACGATGCGCTCATGGAAACGGCAGTGATGTTCAGCCATCCGCTGGCCGGGCCGTTTGGCCTGGAACTCTATGCGGCGCCGGTCGGTGAACCCGCCCTCGGGCCGCCGGCGTTCATGCACCGCCCGTCGGCGATGGACAATCCGGCGGCCCCGATCGGCCACCACTGGCAGGACGCCACCCACATCTCGTATGGCGTCGTCACGGCGGGCCTCACCGGATCCCGCTGGAAGCTCGAGGGATCGGCCTTCAACGGACGCGAGCCCGATGCGAACCGCTGGAATGTCGATCCCATTCGCCTCGACTCGTACGCCGGTCGGGCCTCCTACGCGCCGAGCGACCGATGGACGGCGAGCGCCAGCTATGGGTACCTGGCGAGCCCCGAAGCGCTGCACCCCGAGGATTCGGAACATCGAATCACGGCGGCACTGTTGTACGGCCGTGAGCTCCCCCGCGGCGGGTTCTGGGCAACCACGGCCGTGTGGGGAGCGAACGCGCATGCCACGACTCCCGGCCTCGCGCACAGCGTGCTGATTGAATCGGAGCGCACGCTAGGCGCGAACGCGGTCTTCGCGCGCGCCGAGTTCGTGCAGAAGAGCGCGGACGAGTTGGCCGTGGACCCCGCACGTATCGGCGTTCCCGCCGACCATCTATTCCCGGTCTCGGCCTGGTCGCTGGGGTACGTACGCGAGGTCCATCAGTGGGCCGCGCTTTCCGCGGGCCTCGGCACCATGGCGACGCTCAACGTTGTGCCGGCCAATCTGGCCGGCGCGTACGGATCGCGGACGCCGGCAGGGCTCTTCGTGTTCCTCCGCATCCGCCCCTCGAGCGCCGCGACGGCTCCCATGATGATGATGCACGACATGGGGTCGACGCAAGCGTTGCATCCGGAGCCATAGGTCACACGAGCGTGACCCCCAACCGCACCGCGCTGGTGCGGGAATCACCTGTCGAACAGCGAGGCCTGTCCCATGCGGAAGTTCAGTCTCGGTTTCGTGACCGCGTTGGTGTTGGTGCCGGTGGCGGGCTTTGCCTTCGTCCGCCTCGGATTCATGGATCCGCGGGCCGACATCCCGATCAATCCGCTGGAGCGTCACATCGCCATGCCGTCGTTGGATGCGGCGATCGGCCGCCGCGCCCCTGTCGTGCAAGGTCGCCTGGACGCGAGCGATAGTTCACTGGCCGCCGGGATGACCGTCTACCAGAGCAACTGCGCGGTCTGCCACGGTGATGTCGCGCATGAACGCGCCGCGCTCGCCGACGCGATGTATCCGCGCGCGCCGCAGTTCGTGCGCGACGCCCCCGACATGCCAGAGCACGAGAACCTCTACATCATCGCGCACGGCGTGCGCCTCAGCGGCATGCCGGCGTGGGGGCGGATCCTGTCCGCGCAACAGTTGCGGCAGGTGACGGCGTTCCTGGCCCACATGGACAGCCTTCCCACGCCGGTCGCTGAACAGTGGAGGCGCCGTGCCGGCAGTTCCGCCGACACGGCGCCTCCCACCCGTTCAGTCGCCCTCGGGTCGCGCGCGAACCGACCCTATTGAGTCGTGAACGTGAACACCATCCCATAGCTGTTGCCGCCGGGCGTCTGCCAGCCCGACCCCATCTCGCTTCCGCCCATCATGCCGCCGCTCATCATCTGGCTCGTCGCCGCCTGGCCGCCGAACTGCGGGCACTTGCTCAGGTCGGCCGGTTTGCCGGCGTCATCCATCATATTGCCACCAATATGGAGCGCGTACATCGTATGGGCGGCGAGGGGCGCCGTCGGCGTGAACGTGAGTTGGGTGGAATCGGCGGACCACATGGCGTGTCCGGCCACGAGCGTCCCGGTGGCCGTGCCCTGGTGAAGCGTGACGTACATTTCCGAGCCGGCGTGCATGGCGTGCGAGAATCCGACCACGACGGGGCCGGCCGTACTCACGTTGATGGCGCCGCCAACCGGGCTTACCGAGACGACCTGCGCCGCGGCGGCCGGGCCATCGGGCGTCGTGGACGTGATCGCACTTCCACCGCACGCCGCCAAGCCGAAGGTGGCGGCGAGCGAGACCAACGAGAACCGGGCAAGTGAAGACATATGACGCCTCGAAGAACTGACAGTATGGTGACAACGGGCCGCGGATGGGCGACGAAGTGCCGACGCGCATCATCGATCCGGAATACTAGAGCACGCGCGACGCCGCGCAGTCGGGGAATCCGGCATTCGGCGTGAGGCAGACGCCGGACCACCGCTTCCGGAGTGACCTGACCCAGATGAATAGTCTTCAGCTACCGTTCAGCGGGCATTCAGCTTGACGCCCGGTCGTTGAAGGCACATTTGACTTCACCGTGGGCGCCGGCGGGTCCGCCGCCGGCAGGCGGCCGCGCACGGAGCGCTGATACGCGCACCAAAGGTCTCGGAGATTGATTGATGCAGCGCATACTCGTGATCGACGATGATCCGGCAGTAACGAGCGTCCTGAAACGCGGGCTGGCGTACGAGGGCTTTACCGTGGACACGGCGGCGACCGGTGTCCAGGGGTTGGCCATCGCGCGCGACCGGGTGCCGGACCTCGTGATCCTGGACGTCATGCTGCCCGGCCTGGACGGGTTCGACGTACTGGCCCGGCTACGCGAGGCGGATGCACATCTGCCGGTCCTGATGTTGACGGCGCGCGACGCCCCGATGGATCAGGTGAAGGGCCTGGAGGCCGGGGCCGACGACTACGTCGTGAAGCCATTCACCTTCGACATCCTCGTGGCGCACGTGAAGGCGCTGCTCCGCCGCCACGAATCCGACCGACCGGAGGTGCTGCACTTTGCGGACCTGTCGCTGGACACGGGAACGCGGCGCGCCCGGCGGGGGGAACGCGAGATCGATCTGACGACGACCGAGTATGAGGTCCTGCGCCAGTTCCTGCTGCACCCGCGGCGCGTGCTGGCCAAGCACACGCTGATGGACCGCGTCTGGGGCTATGATCTGGACAATGGTTCCAATCTCCTGGAGGTGTACGTCAAACAGCTCCGGCAGAAACTGGAGGGCCCCGATCGGGAGCCACGGCTGCTACACACGATCCGTGGCGCCGGCTACGTCCTTCGAGAACCATGATCCGGACCGTACGCTTCCGGCTCGCGGCATGGCACGGCGCCCTGACGGGTGCCGTGGTGATCATCGTGTGCAGCTACGCGTACGCGGTGCACGCCCGGGCCCACTACGACCAGGCAGATCAATTGCTCGCCGATGCGGCACATCACGTGGCGGAGGAACTCTCCGCGACCCATACGACCGCCGAGGAACAGTCCGTACTCGTCGCGGCGCGCATGCTCGACTCGCGGATGCGCGTGTACACGGCCGATGGCGCCCTGCAACTCGGAAGCGATGTGGGGCTACCGCCCGTGGATCCGCGGACGCTCGGCCATCCGCAACGTGCCCCGTTCGGCTGGCTGCCGTCGCTCGCCCCGTCGCTGTATCACGGACGCGATACGTCGGGCGTTTACGACGTCGCGCCTGCGGCCAGCGGCGAGCGATGGCGCCTGTTCGGCTACCCGCTACCGCACGGCCGGCTGCTCGTCGCGGCCTCACCGCTCGGGCCGATCGATGAGTCCGTGGCGGCATTCGCCCGCCTCATGGCGATCATGGCGCTGCTGGGCAGCGCCCTGAGCTTCGGAGCCGGATGGCTGCTCGCGCGCCGTGCGCTGCGCCCCGTCGCCGCGATGGGCGAAACCGCGGACGGGATCGCCCGGTCGCGCGAACTCTCCCGTCGCATCGACGTCCCGGTTACCGACGACGAACTCTCACGGCTCGCCGCGACGTTCAACCATATGCTGGCCAGCATCGAGGAGGCGTACGTGGCGCAGCAGCGATTCGTCGCCGACGCGTCACACGAACTGCGCGCGCCCCTCACCGCGATCCAGGCGAACCTCGAACTGCTACGCCGCGGCGACCGCATGCCCGCGGAGGATCGGGCGGGCGCGATCGAGGAAGCGTTCGCGGAAGCCACGCGGATGACGCGGCTGGTCGCCGACCTGTTGGTGCTGGCGCGCGCCGACGCCGGCGTGCCCCTTCGCCGAATCGAGGTCGAACTGGATCGCACGCTCCTCGACGTGGTCGGCGAGGCTCGCCACATGACTCGGGGCCACCAGCTCGAAGTAGAGCACGTGGAGCCGGCGGCGATGAGCGGCGATCCGGACCGCATCCGGCAACTGCTGCTCATCCTGATCGACAACGCCGTCCGCTACACGCCCCCGTCGGGCAGCGTACTCGTCAGTCTGCGCACGGCCGAGGGGTGGGCAACCATCAGCGTTCGGGATACCGGCGTCGGCATCAGCTCGGATGCCCTGCCCCACGTCTTCGAACGCTTCTACCGGGGCGACCGCGCACGGGCCCGCGACCCGGGCGGCACGGGCCTCGGCCTTCCCATCGCGCGGTGGGTGGCCGAACAGCATGGTGGGACACTGGCGCTCGAGAGCGAGCTCGGGCGAGGCACGGTCGCGCGGGTCCGGCTGCCGCTCACGGTGCCATCGGCGGTGGCCGGTGGCGCCGGCGGACTCAGCGACCGCTCAGCCGGCGCTCAGCGTGAGTAACGACCGTTCCTCCGTAGCGCCCGGGGCCGAGGCGGCATTCGTCATCCAACCGGTGCGACGGTGCGGCCCGGGATCTCCCGGCCCAGGAGACATTCGGATGACGCGTGGTTCACAGGACACAACGCACGCCCCCCGGACGGATCGCACCCCCGCGGGTGCGTGTCCATGACCGGGATTGACGGCGCGCTCCGGCTCTGGTTCGTTCTGACGTTCGCCTCCCTGGCGCTCGTCGTGTTCGATCTGGCGAGAAGCGCCGAGATCACGACGGTCATGAAGTGGGGCTGGGCCCTGGTCGTGGCATACACGGGCCCGGTGGGCCTGGTGATCTATCTGCTCTCCTGCCGGGAACCCCTTCCGGGGATGCACGGGAAGTACATCGCGCCCCTGTGGAAGCAGGCGGTCGGCTCGACCATTCATTGCCTGGCCGGCGACGCGACGGGAATCATCGTCGGCGCTTTGGTGGGGACGGCGCTCGCGATGCCGGCGCGGGTGGATGCGGTGTTCGAATACACCGCCGGATTCGGCTTCGGCCTATTCATCTTCCAGGCGCTGTTCATGAAGATCACCATGGGCGGTGGATACGTGGCGGCCCTCCGGCGCACTCTGTTTCCCGAGTGGCTTTCCATGAACGCGCTCATGGGCGGCATGTTTCCCACCATGTCAATTCTCATGCACCACGATCCCGCAGCCATGTCCCCCAGTGGCCTACGGTTCTGGGGCGTGATGTCGAGCGCCATCCTCGTGGGTGCCGTGACGGCATACCCATTCAACGCCTGGCTCGTGGCGCACGGGCTGAAGCACGGAATGGGGTCGGCGAAGGCCCTTGGCCGCGGCGGTGCCGATGACGTGCTCCAACACGTGGCCCACGCCCCGAGCCGAACGTCCATGGTTGTCGTCACCAGCTTCAGCCTATTGATGTTGGCTGTCGGCGTGGCATTGGCCATGAGATTCGGAAACCTGTGACGCGCGCGCGCATCGGAATGCTCGCGGAGGCAGCATGGGGACGCAGCGCGCGCTCCCGGGCGACGAGTTCCGGGCGTCGGGGAATGTCGCACACCGCCCCGGCGAGTTCCCGACAGCACCGCCGCGCCCGCCTGCACTTATTCCCGCCCATGCGTTCTCGAGTCTTCCGCGCCGCCGCGCTCACCGTTGCCCTCGTCTTCACGCAGATCGCCGTGGTGTCGGGCTCCGGAATGTGCGTGTGCGGGAACGTGGACATGGGGCCGATGCCCGGGATGCCGACCACGGCGTCGCATCAGCACGCGCCGATTCCATCCGGAACGCATCACCAGGCGCCCTGCTCGCACCCGATGTCGCAGAGCGAGTGCGCGAGCATGACGGCCTGCGGCGTTCCCGTCATGGCGGTGCGCGTGGCGGCCACGCCCGTCGAGTCCACACCGACTGTTACGAAGTCGGTGATGATCGCCGCAGCCCCGGGCACGGTGACCCGCGCACCAGAACCTCCCCCTCCGCGGGCCTAGTCCTCTCTATCTGACAGGCACCGCCGCAGCGCATTCCGCGCCTGCGGCCCACGGAAACGCGCCACGATCAAGCCGTCGGGCGCTACGGGGAGAACACCATGCACGCAATCACGCGGCGCATCGCGCGCCGCGTCCGCACCGCCCTCGGGGCATGCGGACTGATCGGGGGCGCATCCGCCGCGCTCGTCGCCGGCGCGGCACGCGCGGCCGCGGCGCAGGCCAGCGATACGACGCCCACGCTGCGATTGGGCGACGCCTATGGCGAACTCGCGAGCCGCAACCCGCGCGTCGCCGCCGCCAAGGCGCTGGCCGCCGCGACCAACGCCACCGTGCGTTCGGCGTCGCTCCCGCCCGACCCCCAGGTCCAACTCGGATTCATGAACTACGCCCTGCCCGACCTGCGTCCGATGGCGCCGCTCGGCATGATGCAGCTCCAGATCATGCAGATGATCCCGCTGCCCGGGAAACTCGGGTTGGCGGGCGGCGCTGCCCGCGCCCGAAGCGACGCGGCGCACGACCGTGCGGACGGCACGTATTGGACGGCGCGCGTCGGACTCGCCGACGCGTTCTACGAACTCTACCGCCTCGACGCCCAGCTCGGCGTGGCGCGGCGCACGATCGCCCTGCTCGGCGACATCGAGCAGACCGCGCAGGCGATGTACAGGGTGGGCCAGGCCAGCCAGCCCGACGTGCTGCGGGCGCAGGTGGAGATCGCGCGCATGACCGAGGACACGCTGCGGATGGTCGCCATGCGCAGCGGCGCGGCGGCACGGTTCAACGCCCAACTCGACCGCACGGCCGACAGCACGCGCGGCACGCCGGTGCTGCCGGCCTTCCCCGATACGGCGCCGTCGCTGGACTCGCTCCTCGCCCTCGCCACGCGCGATCGCCCGGTGGTGCAAGCAGGGAGGGCCGACGTCACGGCCGCCGAGCGCCAACGCGACCTCGCGGCGCGCGACATGTGGCCGAACATCGCCGTCGGCGTCCAACTCGGACGGCGGCCCGGCGGCGTGGGCAACCTGATGGGGAGTCTCATGGTCGGCGCGTCGATCCCGGTGTTCATGAATGCGCGGCAGGGCGGCGCGCGGGATGCGGCGGCCGCGATAGCGGAGATGAGCCGCGCCGACCTCCGGGCCACCGAAGCCGAGACGCGCGCGTCGGTGTTCACGGCGTACGCCGATCTTCTGCGCGCCCGCCGGCTCACCGCGCTCTACCGCAACACCGTGCTTCCCCAGGCCGAAGCGACCGCCGCCTCGGCGCTCGCCAGCTATCGCGTGGGACACGTGGACTTCATGACGGTGCTCGACGATCGCATGACGGTGAACACGTACGAACAGGACCTGCACCAGCTCGAGTCCGACGAGGGCAACGCGTGGGCCCAGCTCGAAGCCCTCGTTGCTCGCAATCTGATCAACGCCAATTCCAGGGCCGCGCACGCGTCCGGAGGTTCACAATGAGCGAAGTTCTCCAGCCCCACGGACCGCGTCGCGGAACGATCCTCCGCTGGGGCGGCAGTCTCGTCGTCGTCGTGGCCGCGGCCGCCGCCGCGTACGTCCTCGGCCGGAAGCCGGAGACCCAGGCCGCCCCGCTGGCGATGGCCTCTGATTCCACCGGCGTCGCCGGTCGCCAGACCGTCATGCTCTCGCCCGCCGAGGCCCACCGTATTGGCGTGACCTACGCGCCGGTGACCATGGGCCCGGTCGTTCATGAGGTGCGGACCGTCGGCCAGGTGTCGTACAACGAGGAAACCGTCACCACCATCGCGCCCAAGCTGGACGGGTGGGTGGACTCCCTGGTCGTGAACTACACCGGTCAGACGGTGACGCGCGGGGAGCCCCTGCTCACCATCTACGCGCCGATGGCGGTGGCCGCCGAGGAGGAACTCGTGCTCGCCCGACACCTGCGCGACCGGGTGGCGCAGGGTACGGCCGACGCCAGGAGCGGCGCCGACGACCTGCTGGCAGGCGCGCGGCGCCGGCTGGCGTATTGGGACATTCCGGCGTCCGACATCGCGCAAATCGAATCCACGGGGGTCGTGCGCAAGACGCTCACGCTGCGCTCGCCGGCCACCGGTGTCGTCGTGCAGAAATCGGTGGTGGCCGGCCAGCGCATCATGGCCGGTCAGGCCCTGTACCAGATCGTGGACCTGCGCACGGTCTGGGTGCAGGGCGAGGTGTTCGAGCGCGATCTTCCCGCCGTGCAACTCGGGCAGCGTGTAAACGCGACGTTCGAAGCGCTGCCGGGCACGGTGCGCACGGGGCGCATCACCTTCATCGACCCCGTGATCAATCCCGACACGCGGACCGCGCGTGTGCGCATCGCGCTGGCCAATGCCGACCTCGCGCTCAAGCCGGGGATGTATGCCACGCTCACCGCGGATGCGCACGAGGATCCGCATGCGCTCAGCGTGCCGCGCAACGCCGTGCTCTCTACCGGCGAGCGCAACGTGGTATTCGTGAAACGGCCCGACGGCATGCTGGAGCCGCGCGAGATCACGGTCGGGATGGCCGGCGACGAGCGCATCACCGTGCTCCACGGCCTCGCGATGGGCGACACCGTCGTGGCCTCCGCCACCTTCCTCGTGGACGCCGAGTCGAACCTCGCCGAGGCCATGGGTGGCATGGGCGGGATGCCGGGCATGGACATGTCGCCGCCGGGCAAACAGTCCGCCCCACCGCGCAAGTCCGATACCACAAAGGCAATGCCGGGCATGCCCGGGATGAAGATGCCCGCGCCCGTCAAGCACGACACGATGCCGGACATGCCAGGCATGCCCGGCATGAAATCCCCCAAGCCCGCCGCCGGCGGGCGCCGTTAGGAGCCGACCATGTTGAATCGTGTGATCAGCTGGTCGGTGCGCAATCCGCTGCTCGTACTGCTGGGCACGGCGGCGGCGGTGGCGATCGGCATCTGGGCCGTGGAGCGCACGCCGCTCGACGCCCTGCCCGACCTCAGCGACGTACAGGTCATCGTGCAGGCCGACTATGAAGGCCAGGCGCCGCGGATCGTCGAGGACCAGGTCACCTATCCGGTGGCCGCGGAGATGCTCAAGGTGCCGGGCGCCAAGACCGTGCGCGGGTACTCGTTCTTTGGCGTGTCGTTCGTGTACGTGATTTTCGAGGACGGCACCGATCTGTACTGGGCGCGCTCGCGCGTGCTCGAATACCTGAGCGGGATCAAGGCCAAGCTGCCGGCCACCGTCACCCCCGTGCTGGGGCCCGACGCCACGGGGCTCGGCTGGGTCTATCAGTACGCGCTCGAGGACACGAGCGGCCGGATGTCCATTGCCGACCTGCGGAGCCTGCAGGACTGGAACATTCGCTACGCGCTCACCGGCGTGCCCGGCGTGTCGGAAGTCGCGTCGGTGGGTGGCTTCGAGAAGCAGTATCAGGTTGACGTGGATCCCACCAAGCTGCTCGCCTACGGCATTCCGATCACGCGCGTGATGAGCGCCATTCGCAACGCCAACAGCGACGTGGGCGCGATGGTGATGGAGCTCTCCGAGCGCGAGAACATGGTGCGCGGCCTGGGCTATCTGAAGTCGGTGGCCGACATCGAGAACGTGGACGTGGGCGCCACGGCAAGCGGCACCCCGATCACCGTGCGCGACGTGGCCAACGTGACCGTGGGCCCCGCGGTGCGGCGCGGCATCGCCGACCTGGACGGCCGCGGCGACGCGGTGGGCGGCATCGTGATCATGCGCTTCGGGCAGAACGCGCTGACCACCATTCACGCGGTGAAGCAGCGGCTGGCCGAGGTGGCCAAGTCGCTGCCGCACGGCGTGGTGGTGATACCCGTGTACGACCGCAGCACGCTCATCGAGCGGGCCATCGAGACGCTGCGCGGCAAGCTGTTCGAGGAGTCGATCATCGTCGCGCTGGTGTGCCTGATCTTCCTGCTCCATGCGCAGTCCGCGCTGGTGGCCATTCTGACGCTGCCCGTGGGGATCCTGCTCGGCTTCATCGCCATGCGGCTCGCCGGTGTGGGCGCCGACATCATGAGTCTGGGCGGCATCGCGATCGCGATCGGGGCGATGATCGACGCGGCGATCGTGATGATCGAGAACATGCACAAGCATCTGGAGCGGGCCGCGGGGCCGGGCGACGGCGGCGCCGATGCCCGCGTATTCGACACGCGAACGCTCACCGCGGCGCAGCGCTGGCAAGTGGCGCTTGACGCCGCCCGCGAGGTCGGCCCGTCGCTTTTCTTCTCGCTGCTCGTGATCACGGTCTCGTTTCTTCCCGTGTTCACCCTCCAGGGGCAGGAAGGGCGGCTGTTCCGGCCGCTCGCGTTCACCAAGACCTTCGCGATGGCGTCCGCGAGTCTGCTGTCCGTCACGCTCGTGCCGGTCACCATGGGCTTGTTCATTCGCGGGCGCATCTACCGCGAGCGTGCCAACCCGATCAACCGGTGGCTGATTCGCCTCTATCGCCCGATCATCGACGGTGTGCTCCGCCACCGGCTGGCCGTGGTCACGGCGGCGCTGGCCATTCTCGCGCTCAGCTGGGTGCCCTGGGCGCGCATGGGCGGCGAGTTCATGCCGCCGCTCTACGAGGGATCGCTGCTGTACATGCCCACCACCATGCCCGGCATCAGCGTGGCGCGGGCACGCGAGATCCTCCAGGTCGAAGACTCGATCCTCAAGAGCTTCCCGGAGGTGGAACACGTATTCGGCAAGACCGGGCGCGCCAACACGGCCACCGACCCCGCCGGGCTCGACATGACCGAGACCACGATCATGCTCAAGCCGGAATCCGCATGGCCGGCGGGGATGACGCACGACAAGCTCGTGGCCGACATGGATTCGGCCGTGCGGACCCCGGGCATCATCAATGCGTGGACCATGCCCATCAAGGGACGGATGGACATGCTGGCTACGGGGATCCGCACGCCAGTGGGGGTGAAGATCTTCGGCCCCGATCTCGACACGCTGCAACGGATCGGCCAGGACGTGGAGCGGGCCGCGCGGATGGTGGCGGGCACGCGCAGCGCCTTCGCCGAGCGCGCGGTGTCGGGCTACTACGTGGACATCAGCATCGATCGGGAGCAGGCGGCCCGCCACGGACTCAACGTCGGCGACGTGCAGAGCGTGATCGCGGCGGCGATCGGCGGCATGACTGTGACGCAGACCGTCGAGGGGCGCGAGCGCTATGCCGTGCGCGTACGGTACCCGGAGGAATTGCGGGACACGCCCGAGCGGCTGGCCGAGGTGCTCGTGCCCATGGCCCATCAGGCCAGCCGGCCACCGGGGATGACTGCGGCGTCGATGGCCATGCCCTCCGCCACGGCCAGCGAGGGTCCGCTGCCGACCATGGCGGGTCGTGTCGGGCAGGTGCCGCTGGGCGAGGTCGCCACGATTCGGCAGGAGACCGGACCGATGGTGGTCCGCACCGAGAACGCGACGCCCACCGCCTGGGTGTACATCGACGTCGCCGGACGCGACATCGGGAGCTACGTCGCCGATGCCCAGCGTACGGTGGAGCGCGAAGTGAAGCTCCCCACCGGCTACCGGATCGAGTGGAGCGGGGAGTACGAGTACATGCAGCGCGCGCGGGCCCGGATGACGATCGTGATCCCGGCCACGCTGGCCATCATCTTCCTGCTGTTGTTCCTCAACTTCCGGACGGTCGGCGATTCGCTGCTGGTGATGGCGTCGCTCCCGTTCGCGCTGGTGGGCGGGCTCTGGTTCGTCTGGGGGCTGGGCTACAACTGGTCGGTGGCGGTGGCCATCGGATTCATTGCACTGGCCGGTGTGGCCGCGGAGACCGGAGTGGTGATGCTCATCTACCTGAACCAAGCGTGGGAAGAGAAACTCGCGCACGGCGGCACACCGACGGTGCAGGCCCTGTACGCTGCGGTCATCGAGGGCGCGGTTGATCGCGTCCGGCCCAAGATGATGACCGTGGTGGCGATCATGGCCGGGTTGCTGCCGATTCTATGGGGCAACGGCACCGGCGCCAGCGTGATGAAGCGCATCGCCGCGCCGATGGTGGGCGGCATGGTGTCGAGCACCATCCTCACGCTGGTCGTCATCCCCGCCCTGTATTCATGGTGGAAGGAGTGGGAACTCCGGCGCGCGACCTCGGCGGCGCTGAGCCCCGCGCCCATGCCTGGACTTCCACTCGGCGCGCCCCTGGCGTCGAGCGTCATTCACCCTGAGCGCGCCGAATGAGCGCGCCTGACGGAGGCTGGATCATGAGTCATCATCGCAATCGGAACGGGAACGCTTCGCCGGCAGGTGCCGCCCCGTCTGCCTCGCCATCGGTGTCCATTTCGCGCCGCGCGTGGCTCACGCGGGCCGCTGGGATCGCCGGAGCCGGGGTCGTGTAGCCGGCATACTGGGCGACCGGCTGTGGGCGGCCCACAGTGTCGGCGCCACCGCGGGATCCGCCGCGGACGCCACGCTCGCCACCATATACGCGAACGAGAGTTGCGGCTGCTGCCATGGGTGGATGGCGCACCTCAAGGACAACGGCTTCAAGGTGGATGTCCACTACGTGGCGGACGTGACCCCCTACAAGACGCAGTACGGCGTGCCGCAGGATCTGTGGTCGTGCCACACGGCGCGGATCGGCGGATACACCATCGAGGGGCACGTGCCGGCGGACGTGATCCGCAAGTTGCTCGCCGGGGCCGGTGCCATCGTCGGACTCGCCGTCCCCGGAATGCCCACGGGCTCGCCCGGCATGGAGGGGCCGAATCCGCAGCCGTACGAGGTGGTGGCGTTCACCGCGGCCGGGAAGACCTCGGTGTTCGCAAAACGGTAGCGCGGAAATGGCGCCGCGTTGCGCGTGCGGTGCGGCCCCTGAATCAGTGATGACCGAGCGAATAGACGTACGCCGCGACGGCGCACACCTGGGCGCCGGTCAACGTCGCGCCGCCCAGGGCCGGCATCGGCGCGGCGTGCTGCTTGGGCTTCGGGACTCCCGTGCGTACCAGCCCAACGATCGAGGCGTACGAGCCGTCGATATTGAGCCACTGCGGGTCGGTCAGGTTGGGCGCCAGGGCTGTGCCCTTGGCGTTCGGGCCGTGGCAGGCGAAACAGGTGCCCGAACCACTGAAGACGGCGCGCCCGCGGTCGACCAGCGCCTGATCCACCGGGGGACAGTCGGGGGTCCCCGCCGCGTGGGTCGCCTTCGGCGTCGGCGCGGCGCTCGTATCGGCACGGGCGGCTCCCATCGTCATCGGCATGGATCCCGTCGCACCACCCATCATGCCACCGGACATGGCGCCTCCATATCCGGCTGGCGTCCTCCCTGCGGCCGCCGACGAGGTCGTCGCTGCGGTGGCCGACGTGGAGCTCCCCCCACCCGCGCCGGGTGTTGAGGGCGAACAACCGAAGATGAACGCTGTCAACAAGAGGGTCAGGACCTTCATGGGAACCTCATGCTCCGGTACGAATGGCCGAGGCTCCCGCTCGCAGGGCTCCTCGCACGTGATCTCACGCTGCGTCGGCTGGCCCGGCGTGTCAAGCGTCCCCCCTCGGCAAGCGTGGATCGGGAGGCTGGCCCGATCCCGTTCCGGCCGTATACTGCTGTCGTACGGCGAGCGCGACGCGAGAGGATCTGGCAGCGCAGGGCCGAAACACTAGGTGCGGGGGCTGACTCATGAGACTCATTGCCGCGGTCGCACACGCCCTCTGGACGTCGTTCGCGATGTTCTGGCAGATCCTGTGGCCGTTGATTCTTGGCTTCGGGATCTCCGCCGCCATCCAGGCCGTCGTGTCGAAGGAAGCGATCGTGCGGATGTTGGGCGACCACCGCCCGAAGACCCTCCTCCGCGCATGCGGGCTCGGCGCCGCCTCGTCGTCCTGCTCGTACGCCGCCGTGGCCATCGCCCGGTCGATCTTCCGGAAAGGTGCTGACTTCACCGCCGCGATGACGTTCCAGGTCGCCTCGACGAACCTCGTGCTCGAGTTGACGATCGTCATGATCGTCTTTCTGGGCTGGCAGTTCGCCTTGGCCGAGGTGGTGGGGGCCGCCGCGATGGTGACCATCCTCGCCGTGCTCTACCGGTGGTTCCTGAGCCCGCAGATGGTGGCCGAGGCGAGAACCCAGGCCGACCGCGGCATCGCCGGACGGATGGAAGGACACGCCGCAATGCACATGGCCGTCCCGACCGGCCGCGGCCTGCTAGGTCGCCTCTGGTCGCCGGGCGGCCGAACGGCCATCGCCCACTATTTCGTCATGGACTGGGCGTCCGTGTGGCTTGATGTGGCCGGCGGCCTCGTGATCGCCGGTGCCCTCGCCGCCTGGGTCCCGCGCACCTGGTGGGCGCAGATCTTTTTCGTGTCCCACCCGGTCCTGGCGAGATTCTGGGGGCCCGCCATCGGCCCCCTGATCGCGGTCCTCACCTTCGTGTGCTCGGTGGGCAACATTCCGCTCGCGGCGGTGCTCTGGAACGGCGGCATCAGCTTCGGCGGCGTGATCGCCTTCGTGTTCGCCGATCTGATCATCCTGCCGATTCTCGATATCTACCGCCGGTACTACGGCCGGCGCGTGATGTGGTTCATCTTCGGCACTTTCTATGTCGCGATGGCGGGCGCCGCGCTGCTGGTGGAGTTTCTCTTTCAGGCGCTCGGGCTGATACCGGCTCCCGGCGGCGCGCACGCGGCCGCGATGCCGATCACGTTCAACTACACCACGGTGCTCAACCTGGTGTTTCTTGTAATCGCCGCCGCGCTCATGCAGCGCTTCCTGACAACCGGTGGACCGGCCATGCTGCGGATGATGAAGGCGCCGCCGGGTGCCGCACTGCACGAGCCTGCGCCGGAGCACGGCCACCACGGGGGGATGTGAACCCCGTTCGCGATTTCACGACCACGAGAAGCCCATGAGACGAATGCTGGCCCCAGCGGCCGCGTTGATCGCCGGCGTCAACTTTGGTGGCGCGGACCAGCCGGCAAAGACGCCCGCACCGTCGTGCGCCGCTACCTCCACCTCGCTCACGCCAGCGGCGTGGGCCCCGGCACCGCGCGCCGCCGCGCCGATTCCTCGCCGGGCGCTCACCGTCGTCGAGGACATTCCCATCCCCGGCCCCGCGAACCGCTTCGATTATCAGAGCTACGATCCGGCCACGCACCGCATCTATATAAATCACATGGATGCGGGCGTCACGCTGGTGTTCGACACCGACAACGGGCGCGTCGTGGCGCAGATCGGTGATTTGCCGCGCGCCACCGGCGTGCTCGCCGTGCCCGCGCACCACGCGGTGTACGTGTCCGCTGCGGGCTCGCACGAAGTGGCGATCATCGATGACCGAACACTGAAGGTCACCGCCCGCGTGGGGGGGGCATTCGCTTTCCCGACGGCACCGTTGTTGCTCCGGAGGCCGACAAGGTGTTCGTCTCCGACGAGTCGGGTGCCGCCGACGTCGTCATCGACCCGCGAACCGAGGCCAAACGCTCGACGATTGCGTTGGGTGGTGAAGCGGGCAATGCGCACTACGATTCGGTGTCGCACTGCATCCTCGTGACCGTCCAGACCCGGAACCAGCTCGTCGCGATCGATCCAGTGTCGGAGGCAATCTGGACCAGGAATCGGAGGCCGAGGCCACTGGCATCCGCGACTGCTCGCCGCGGACTCCCCATCCCGGTGGTATAGATTGCACCACATGGACGATTCAGTGACCAGCGCACCCGACACCGCGGCGCGCGCCTCGTTGATTCGGCGCGGACTTCGGCTCAATTACCTCACGATCGGGTACAACGCCCTCGAGGCCGCGGCGGCGCTGGCCGCCGGGATCCTGGCGGGCAGCGTCGCGCTGGTCGGCTTCGGCTTCGATAGCGTGATCGAAGTGTCGGCCAGCCTCGCGGCGCAGTGGCGGCTGCGGGTGGACAGCGAGGTGCGGCATCGGCAGCGCGTGGAGGTGACAGCGCGCCGCCTCGTGGGCGCGTGTTTTCTGGCGCTCGCCGCCTATGTCACGTTCGACAGCATGAAGTCGCTCGTGCTTCGCGAAACTCCGGCGCCCAGCCCGCTGGGCGTCGTCGTCCTGGCGCTGTCGGTGGTGGTAATGCCGCTGCTTGCCCGGGCCAAGCGACGCGTGGCCCGCGGGCTGGGCAGCCGAGCGCTGGAGAGCGAGGCGGCGCAGACTTCGCTCTGCGCGTATCTCTCCGTCATCGCGCTCGCCGGCGTCGCGCTGAACGCGGCCGCGGGATGGTGGTGGGCCGATCCCGCGGCGGCGATCGTCATGGTACCGATCATCGCGAAGGAGGGTGTGGAAGGCCTCCGCGGGAAGGCGTGCGACGATGACGGGTGCGCGTAAGCCGCGATCACTGGCGGTCCGTAACCCGGAAAGATTCGGAGCACAAATCGCACGCCGCCCCTATCCATAACGACGGTGTTCTTCAGCGTGTTGGTTTTCTACGAAGCGCTCATCGGTACCACCGATCTCGACGTCGCGCGCGTCGGGGGAGCCGCTCCTCGCGTCGGAAGGCCGATCCGCGCTATGCTTGGATCATGCGCCTGCTCCTGATCGAGGACGAAGAGAAGACGGCGACCGCGCTCCGCCAGGGGTTCTCCGAGGCCGGCTTCGACGTCGCCACCGCTCGGCGCGGGGACGAGGGGCTCGCCCTGGCTCGCGCTCTCCCCTCGTTCAATCAACGCGATCGTCCAGTTCTTCATTCGAGGGGAGCTACGCGAAGATCCCAAGGACCTCCTGGCCAACCTGTTTCTACATGCCAGCCACGGGGTCGTGCGCGTTCGCATATTCGCGGGCATCCTGCTCATGGCCCACGGGGCGGTCAAGTTGGGTTTGGTGGGCGCGGTCGTGCGGCGTCATCTGTGGGCGTACCTGACGGCCGTCGTCATTTTCAGTGGCTTCGCCGTGTATCAGTTGTATCAGATCGCGGTGGGCCCACCAGTGTTTCGCTGGTTGGTCACCATCGTCGATATCGCCGTCATCGCCTTGATCGCGCATGAGTACCACACGATGACCAACACCGACACCACGGACTGAAGTGCCGGCCCGGTGCGCGGCGCGCGTCACCCACAGTTACGGTTGTCCGTGGTATCCGACCCATTGACCTTGCCGAGATGCACCCGGACCCGCCACGCCCTCACCACCCGCGGGAAGATAGCCAGCCAACGAACGCGGCAAACGCAAGGCAATAGATGCCGAATCGGTACCAGCGCCCCTGCTCGAGCCAGCGTGACAGCCATCGGAGCGCGAGCAGGCCGGCCAGGAAGGAGAAACCCATGCCCACCAAGCCTGGGCCAATCAACACACCCCAATGGAGTCCACCGGCGGCATGCGCTGACCGAATCGCCCGGCGCAATTCCCAGAGGATGGCGAACGGCGTTATCACTACGACCATGGCGAAGCTGAACGACTCGACTTCCGTGCGCGGCCGATCGGTGAGCATGCCACCCGAGATCGTGGCCCCTGACCGCGAGAACCCGCGGAATGGGATGGCCAACCCCTGAAGAGCTCCCATCACGACCGCGTCGGCCCACCGAAGGCCGGGCGGCCCAGCAGCCTCGGCGGCGGACGACCTTCGTAACTCACGCACACCAGCAACGAGAATCAGCAGGCCGACGGCGGCCAGCGCCGGCGCAATCCAGTCAAGCCGATTGAACAACGATTCGATGTCCACCGCTTGCCCGCCGCCGCCGAGGATGCGCTTTACACCGGCCTGGACCGGCAGGAATACCACGGCCGAGCATGTGGAGGCGATTGCAATGAGCCTGGCGAACGGATAGAACCGCGACCACGATGAGAAGAACTCCGTCATCCAGCGCCGCCAGAAGTAGGCGATTACGGCGAACATGGTGCCGGTGTGCAGCAACACGAGCAGGAGCGAGTTGGCCGGCGTCGACATGTTCTCATGCAGCAGCTTTGCAACCACGATCACGTGCGCCGAACTCGAGACCGGGAGAAGCTCCGCCATCCCTTGGACGATTGAGAGGACGATGACATGGAGAAGGGACATGGTAGGGTGTCGCGGGATTTGCGGTTATGGTGCGCGATGGAGAACTTGGTAGGTTCAGTGTGTAGCCCCGCCTGTCCAAGATTATAACCGCGGTCCAGCGAATCCTCCGCATCGCGGCCGTCGGCCCGGAAACCGTCGGTGGGAATTTGTAACCGGACAGAAGATGCTTCTTTATGGAGTCGAGGTGCCTGATGACGATGCAGGATCGTAGAGCAGAGGCATTTCGCACGTTGCACGCGGGGCCACCGTTCGTGATGCCGAACCCGTGGGACGCGGGTTCGGCGCGCGTCTTCGAAGCGCTGGGATTCCGCGCCCTGGCCACGACCAGCTCGGGCTTCGCGTTCACCCTGGGCCGGCTCGATGGCCGGACAACGCTCGACGATGTTGCCGCACACGTCGAAATGTTGAGCCGCATCACCGCGCTGCCGGTTTCTGCGGACCTCGAGAACGGCTACGGCGCCGAGCCGGCGAGTGCGGCGCGCGCCGTCACGCACATTGCTTCGGCCGGTGCGGTCGGCGGTTCCATCGAAGACTGGGACAGCGCGCAGCATCGACTCTACGATCGCTTGCATGCAGTAGAACGAGTCACGGCCGCCGTCGAGGCAGCGCGCGCGCTCCCCTTTTCGTTCACGCTGACTGCGCGCACCGAGAACCACATTCGCGGTAATCCTGATCTCGACGACACGATCACTCGGCTGCATGCGTTCGAACAGGCCGGCGCCGACGTCCTCTATGCGCCAGGACTGACCACGCTGGAACAGATCCGGACCGTCTGCGCCGCGCTGTCCAAGCCGGTGAACGTGCTGGCGAGGCCAGATTTCTCGTTCGACCAGCTCGTGGAGGCGGGGGCCAAACGCGTGAGCGTCGGTGGCGCCCTGGCGTGGGTTGCCGCACGAGCGATGGCCGATGCGGCGATCGCCATCCGCGACCACGGCGATTTCTCGGCGCTGTCGGCGCGGGTGCCGCTAGTCGATTGGTTCAGATCTTGATATGGCAGGACGGAGCGGCACGTGCGCACGCCTGAAGGCTTGATCCACAACCACGGCACCATTCGCTCTGCCCTAGCAGTACGGGCACGGGGGCTCATCGCCAATACGGCATTACCCACATGGCCGCCTGACGCGAGATCCTGCATGCGGGAAACCCGCATCGCGCAATCTCTCTCCAGCCTAAGACCAACGATGCGTACCACGTTCGGAGTGTTGTTAGCCGGCGCCACGCTGATCGGCGCCGTGCCGCTCGCGGCCCAGGGGACGTCTTGCTTCGCCACCGCAACATCGATGACGCCAGCCGGGTGGCACGCCGTCGCCCTGGCATCACCCCGCGCCCCGCGAGGGCCCCTGCGGCTCGTCGCGGACATCCCGCTTCCCGGGCCCGCGAACCGCTTCGACTACCAGAGCATCGATCCGGCGGCTGGCCGGCTGTACATCAGTCATATGGACGCTGGGCAGTTGGTCGTGTTCGATCTCAATTCGTCGCGTGTGGTCGGCGAGGTTGACGGCGTCGCACGAGTCACCGGAGTATTGGCCGTTCCCGCCGTTCATTCCGTTTACGTCTCGGCACCGGGCGGCCACCAAGTCGCGGTAATCGATGACCGCACGCTCGCCATCAAGGGGCGCGTCGGCCCCATCCGATTCCCGGATGGGATCGCGTATGCGCCGTTGGTGCACAAGGTATTCGTGTCGGACGAATCGGGCGGGGCGGACGTCGTGATCGATGCAGCCACGAACACCAAGCGCGCCACCATCGCGCTGGGGGGCGAGGCCGGCAACACCCACTACGACTCGGTGTCGCACTGCGTGTTGGCGGCGGTCCAGACGAAGAACCAACTCGTGGCCATCGACCCCGTGCGCGAGCGCGTCGTCCAGCGGTACGACCTACCTGGATCGGACGGGCCTCACGGCTTCACGCTCGACGAGGCGGGGCGCCTGGCGTTTGTGTCGAGTGAGGGGAGTGGCGTGCTGCAGGTGGTGGACCTGCGCACCATGCGGGTGCTGTCCACGCACCGGGTGGGAGACGATCCCGACGTGCTGGCCTGGGATCCGGGATGGCGCCGACTCTACGTCGCGTCGGAATCCGGCGTCGTGAGCGCGTTCGAGGCGGACGGGGCGGTGGTCCGGCCGCTCGGCGATCTACGTGCCCCGCATGCCCACACCGTGGCCGTGGATCCGCGAACGCACCTCGTGTATCTCCCGCTGCAGAACCTGGGCGGGCGGCCCGTCCTTCGGGTGCTCACGCCGCTGCCTCAATGACCGGACTGGGCCGCATGATCATCGGGCCCCACCTTGGATCCTGTACGGCGGAACGAACGTTCGATGACGCGTCGGCGCGCGCCACGAGCCGTGAGCCGCCTGCTTGGACCAGGGTCCCGGAACAGGTGCCCCGCCGGGGAAGGCCCGCGGGCCAATTCGCGCCCTTGACAGCAACCGGGGCAGATAGAGCGCAATGCGTGGTCTCCCGGAACTCCGTGAGCACGCTCGACGGGCCTATGGGCCACAACAAAACCGGAGAACTGATGCCAGATATTCTCCAGATAGTCTATGCCCTTTTTTATGCCCGACGCGTCTTGCCACAGAGGGGCAAGCACACTCGCCAACAGAGGCCCGCCGGGGGCATAAACCGACGACTCGCGCCAAAACGCTTGATCGTAAAGCATTAACCAACAATAACTTACAAAAGTAGCAGGGGTGGGACTCGAACCCACGACCCCGGCATTATGAGTGCCGTGCTCTAACCACCTGAGCTACCCTGCCCCACGTCCTACGCTGGCCGATAACCTAATCACGGCCTTGCTCAACAGAAACCGGCCGGCCCTTTCGGACCGGCCGGTAAATAGCGGGGGCGGGATTTGAACCCGCGACCTTCGGGTTATGAGCCCGACGAGCTACCAGGCTGCTCCACCCCGCGCCAGTGCCTGAAAGGTAGCCCCGATCAACTGCCGGTCAAGCCCGTGCGGCAGCCGACGAACTCGTTCTGAGCGCGTTCAAGATCACTGCCACATCGATCGCTTCCTGCAACAGCGCGCCCACGGTCGGCACGATGTCCCCTCGCGCCGCGAACACCATCGCCACCGCGCTCAGCCCCAACCCGACCCAGATACTCTGGCGCGCCACGCGCAGCGTGCGCTGGCCGATGCGGATGGCCTCGACGACGCGCGCCGGTTCATCCACCAGGATCACGACGTCCGCCGCCTCGGCGGTGATGCCCCCGCCGTGCCCGGCCAGGGCAATCCCCACGTTGGCCGCGGTAAGCGCGGGCGCGTCGTTGACGCCGTCTCCCACCATCACCACGCGCGCCCCCTCGTGCACCAACCGGTTCACCACAGCCACCTTGTCCTCGGGCAGCAGGTCGCCGTGCACCTCGGAGATCCCGACTTCCTGCGCCACCTGCCGCGCGTTGGGCGTGTGGTCCCCCGAGAGCAGCACGGTGTGGTGAATGCCAAGCCGTCCCAGGTCGATCAACACGGCGGCGATGCCGGGGCGGAGCTGGTCGGCATAGTCCACGATGCCCGCCAGGCACCCGTCCACGGCCACGTAGGCCCGAAGCCCGTCTCCCCCGTGTTCGAGCGCCGCCACCGACTCGAGCGACACGCCGTGCCGTTCCAGGATGTAGGTTCGCGCGCCCACCGCCACTTCGCGCCCGTCCACGTCTCCCACGAGCCCGCGACCCGGCGTCTCGCGCAGGTGGCGCGGCGTGGGCAGCCGGCCCACCCGCCGCTCGCCCTCGCGCACGACGGTGCGTGCCAGCAGATGGCTCGAACCCTGCTCCAATGCGGCGGCCAACCGGAACACTTCGTCTTCGGTGAAGCCGGGCGCGGGCACCACGCGATTCACCTCGGGCATGCCCACGGTCAACGTGCCGGTCTTGTCGAACACCGCGGTGTCCACGCGGCTCAACTGCTCCAGCGCACCGCCGTTGCGCACGATCACCATGCGCCGGGCGGCGGCGTTGATTCCACCGATGATCGCGATGGGCGTGGCGAGGATGAGTGGACAGGGCGTGGCCACGACGAGCACCGCCAACACGCGCACCCAATCGTGCGTGGCGAAGTACGCCCCGGCGCACACGACGAGCGTGAGGGGCGTGAACCACACGGCGTAACGGTCGGCCACGCGCTGCAGGGGCGACTTGCTCGCCTGCGCGTGCCGCACCAGGTCCACGATGCGCGCGTACTGGCTCTCCTTGGCCAGCGTCGTCGCGCGCACGGTCAGCGCCCCATCGCCGTTGACGCTGCCGCTCATGAGGCCCGCCCCGGGCTCGGCGCTCACCGGCATCGGTTCTCCGGTGAGGCGCGACGCGTCGACCAGCGAGTGCCCGTCGGTCACGACGCCGTCGCAGGGGACGAGTTCGCCGGCGCGCACCATCAACAGATCGCCAACTTGGACGTCGTCCACCACGATGTCGGTCACGCCGCTGCCGTCCAGCCGGTGGGCCGTGCGCGGGGCGGCGGCCTCGAGTTCGTGGATGGCGCGAGACGCGCGCCCTTCGGCGTAGTGCTCGAGCGCCTCGCCCCCGGTCTGCATGAGCACGATGACCAACCCGGCCAGCGGCTGGCCGATTGCCACGGCGCCCACGATGGCGAGCATCGCCACGACGTCGGTGGCGAAGTGGCCGGACAACGCCCCGCGCACCGTGCGCCAGACCACGGGAGCGCCCACCACGACGAGTCCCCCGAGCCATACCCAGTGACTGGCCGCTACCCCGTTGGCTCCGGCGCGCGCCACGACGCCCATGCCGATGACGAACAGAGTCGCCGCCGGCAGGAGAACGGCACGGATTCTGAATCCGTCAGCCCGCACGCGCCTCCGGCGGCACTGCGAACACCGAGCAGCGCGCACCCCTGATCAGTTTGGTCGACACGCGGCCCAGGACGGCACGGACCACGAGGCCGTGGCCGTGCGTGCCGGTGACGATGAGATCGGCCTGCGTCCGCTCGGCCTGGGCGAGCAGCTCCCGGGCCGGGTCGCCATAGAGGATGACATCCTCGGCCGCCACCCATGAGGGAATCGTAATACGCTTGCGCAACTCCCGGAAGCTGGCCCGCACCGCGTTCTCGTACGCGTCGTCCCAGGCCGGCCACACCCCCATGGAAATGTCGCGCGGCACCACGTGCGCCAGGGCAAGCTTGGTCCCGTCGCCGAACAGGGGCATGGCGGCCGCCAACGCCCGCTCGCTCGTCTCGCTGAAATCCATCGCCGCCACCACGCGCGTGGGAAGCGCCTCGGCCGCCGGCGCCACGGCGAGCACGGGAACGCCGGCCAGGCGCAGCACGCGCAGCGCGGTCTCGCCGCCGAACCAGCGGTCGATCACGCCGTGTTCACCCAGGCCGAGCACGATCAGATCGGCGTTGGCTTCGTGCGCCACCCGGGCGATGGTCGCGTCGGGGCGCCCGTCGATCTGCTCCACCGACCAGGAGGCCGATTCGGGAGCGCCGCGGGCCAGTTGGTCGAGTACGTGCCGTTTCAACTCGTCGTGCCGCGCCGTCTCGATCTCGGGCACCAGGGGCAGGTTGCCCTCGGGAGTCACGAACGGCATCGGCTCGACGGCCGTGACCACGCGGATCTGCGCCCCGTCCCGTTGCGCGATGAGGCGCACGATGTGAATGGTCGCGTCCATGGCCGGCGAGCCATCGCTGGCCAACAGCAAGACCGAGAACTTGCGGCGCGACTCCGATGCAGTGGTCATGGCGTCTCCGGCTGTCCTTGGCAGGCAGGCAATAGAGGTTCCGAGGGAAGCCTACCACGCGCCGCGCAGCGGGAGTGTCGCACAATCACCGATTCTCTGCCCGGAAAACGCGTGACGGCTGTCCGGCATTCCCCCACGGACCAGCGATCATTGCAAGGTGCTATCGGGCGCGTCGAAGCGGTAGAGGATTTCCTTATCGCCCCGCACCCACCCGAACTCCTCGCGGCCGATGCGTTCCTGCAGCGCCGGATCGTGCAGCACGCGGTCGCGATAACGGCCCAGCGAATCGACGATCCGTTGCAGCGAGTCGACCTGGATGCGCAGCGTACCGGTCAGGCTGCGCTGCCGCACGAGATCGAGCGTGCTGTACTCTCCGCCCTGCACCGCGAACACGAGCGCGACGGCGCCCACCACGATCCAGATCGCGCGCTTGGCGCCGAGCGGGAGCCGACGCTTGGCGCTCACAGCCCGTAGAGAGCTCCGCCCGGGAATTCGGCGGCGCCCCCCAACTCCTCTTCGATGCGCAGCAACTGGTTGTACTTGGCAATGCGATCGGTGCGGCTGGCCGATCCGGTCTTGATCTGTCCCACGCCGCTCGCCACGGCCAGATCGGCGATGAACGTGTCTTCGGTCTCGCCCGAGCGATGCGAGATCACGGACAGGTACCCCGCGCCGCGCGCCAGATCGATGGTCTCGAGCGTCTCGCTGAGCGTGCCGATCTGGTTCACTTTGATGAGAATCGAATTGGCCACGCCGCGCTCGATGCCTTGCGAGAGGAGTTCCGGATTGGTGCAGAAGATGTCGTCGCCAACCAACTGGCACCGTTCGCCGATCGCCTCGGTGAGCTGGTGCCAACCGTCCCAGTCGTCCTCCGCCAGCCCGTCCTCGATCGAGATGATGGGGAATTCCTCCAGCCAGCCGGCGTACAGCTCTACCATAGCCGCGGCGTCCTTGCGCGCGCCGCCGCTCTTCTTGAACGTGTACACGCCGTCTTTGTAGAACTCGCTCGCAGCAGGATCGAGCGCGAGCGCGACCTCCTGGCCCGGCGCGAAGCCGGCCGCTTCGATCGCTTCGATCACCACGCGTAACGCTTCCTCGTCGTTCTTGAGATCGGGAGCGAAGCCGCCCTCGTCGCCCACACCGGTGGACAGCTTGCGCTTGACGAGCACCTTCTTGAGCGCGTGGAACACCTCGGCCCCCATCCGCAGGGCCTCGCCGAACGTCTCGGCGCCTACCGGGACGATCATGAATTCCTGAAAATCCACCGTGTTCGTCGCGTGGGCGCCACCGTTGAGGATGTTCATCATCGGCACGGGCATCACACGGGCAAGCGGGCCGCCCAGGTACCGGTAGAGCGGCAGGTTGACCAGTTGCGCCGCCGCCCGCGCGGTGGCCAGCGACACGGCGAGAATGGCGTTGGCCCCCAGGTTGGCCTTGTTCGGTGTGCCGTCGAGTTCCAGCATCGCCGCGTCGATCTCGAGTTGCCGCGTGGGATCCATGCCGACGAGCGCGGGGCCGATGGTCTCCTCGACGTTGCGCACGGCATCGAGCACGCCCTTGCCGCCGTAGCGCGCCGCATCGCCGTCGCGCAGTTCCACGGCTTCGTTTTCACCGGTGCTGGCGCCGCTGGGCACGGCGGCGCGCCCTTTGATGCCGTTGGTGAGGAAGACGTCGGCTTCGACGGTGGGATTGCCGCGGCTGTCGAGAATCTCGCGCGCGTGGATGTGCGAAATGTTTGTCATGGTCGGATGAGTGCGGTCAGACAGGACGTTCGTTGGCTTTGGCGATGGCACGATCGGACGGCCGCACCCCGTATCGCGTATGCAACGCGTCGTCCATGCGCTGCCAGACGCGCGTCATCACATCGCCGCGGTCCGCATACTGCAGCCCCGCGGTGGGGATCGGCTCCAGGAAATGTAAGTGAATCACGCCCGGACGGATGCGGAAGGTGCCCTTGCCCATGACCTCGCGAGCGCCGTACACGACCGTCGGCACGATGAGCGCCTCCGACGCGATGGCCAGCACGAACGGCCCCTTCTTGAACGGTCGCAGCGGGTAGTCGTATCCGCGGGTGCCCTCGGGGTAGACCACCACCGAACGCCCATCGCGCACCTTCGCCGCGGCGTCCTTGTACGATTCGAACGCGCGCTTCCGGTTGTCCCGCTCCAGAAAGACGATGCCGGCCGCGGCCGCCGCCGGTCCGAACAGCGGAATCCTGCGCAACTCGCTCTTGGCCACGAAGCTGTAGCGCGGCAGCGTGGCAGCAAGCGCGAATACGTCGAACCAACTCACGTGGTTCACGATGTACACGACCCCTTCCAACCCGACCGCACCCGCATCGTCGTGCACCTCCACCCGCGCGCCGGCCGCCCAACAGGCCGCGCGCGCCCAGAGATGCATACACCGCTGGTAGATGCCGTCGCGCTTGTCGCGCACCCCCAGCAGGCCCGCCACCAGCACCACCGGACCCAGCGTGCACGTGGCCAGCGTGACGACGACCAACGTGAGAACGGTTCGCATCAGACCGAAAGGTGATCGTGGCCGCGGCCCGCCGCAACGCGACGTCCCGCGTCCCGCACCTCCACGATGCCGGGATGGTCGGCCACAGCGCGGCCCACGGCCGTCAACGGCAGGCCGAACAGCGACGCGAACGCCGTCGAGTCGAGCCCCTGGGGCGCGGCCACCAGCAGTTCGTACTCCTCTCCACTGGCCAGTGCGTCGCGCGGCGAAACACCGGCACCCACCGGCACGGCTCCCAACTCGAGTTCGATGCCCACGCCGCTCGCGGCGGCGAGATGCCCGGCGTCGGCCGCCAGGCCGTCGGAAATATCGATGGCCGCCGTGGCGCCCGCGGCCGCCATCCAGCGTGCCTCGGCAATCCGGGCCACCGGGCGAGCGAACCGCTCGCGCTGCTCGGGGGACGGCGCGCGGCCGGCGAGGAACGCGGAGAGCGCGGCCCCCACTGCCCCCACACGACCGGTCAGGTAGAGCGTATCGCCCGGCCGCACGGCATCGCGGCGCAACACGGCGCCCGCGTGGCCGAGCACCGTGGTCGTGATGCTGAACTCGGCGCCCGCCGAAAGGTTACCACCCAGAACCTTCGTCTCGGCATTCGATACGGCGACGCCGATGCCCTCGGCGATCTCGGAGAGCTTGTCGCGCCACGGCTCGGGGAGCACGATGGCGGTGAGCACGCCCAACGGCTGCGCAGCCATGGCGGCGAGATCGCTGAGCGCGGCCGTCACGGCGCGATAGCCGATCTCGGCGGGGGTGAGCCAGCCGCGGCGAAAGTGCACCCCCTCGACCGCGGTGTCGACGCTCGCGATGAGATGCTCGCCCGGCGGAACGTCGAGCACGGCCGCGTCGTCGCCGGCGCCGGCGCTGTGCGGGCCCCACTGCTCGAGGAGCCGGCGGATGGCGTCGAACTCCGCGCCCGGCCCCATGCCGGTGTGTCCCGGATTGCTCACGCGCGGTGCTCCACCGCCGGCAACTCCACGAGCACCGGCGGCCGGGGTGCGGCACTGCTCAACCGCCAGGCGTCGGGGAGCGCCGCCACGACGTCGTCGAGAATGAGGCCGCGCGCGTCGCGCCGCGGCGGCACCCGCGCCCCCGCAACGCGCACACCGGAGCGATCGTCGCCGTCATCGAGCGGTTCGTCCAGGTCGGCGTCGAACGGTGCCTCGCCGTGTGCGGGACCGAGTTGCACCAGTTCGGCGGCGCGGCCGTGCACCCAGGCGGCGCAGGCGGCGGCCGGCGCGGACGCGCCCATCTGGGCGAGCAAGGTCACGGTGATGCCGGTGAGCACGTCGCCGCTGCCGCCGGTGGCGAGCACGGGCGTGCCCGCGGCGCTCACGAAGCGCGCGGCGCCATCCGATGCGAAGATCACCGTGGGCGTGCCCTTGAGGAGCACGGTGGCGCCCAGCCGCACGGCGAGGCGGCGTCCGATATCGAAGCGGTGGTCGAGAACTTCGGGTACCGTGGTACCGGTGAGACGGGCGAACTCCGCCGGGTGGGGGGTGAGCACGGCGTTCCGGCCGCCGAGCAGCGCGGCCAGCGCATCGAGCGCTCCTGCGAATACGTTGAGCGCGTCGGCATCGAGCACCACGGGACCGCGCCAGTCCGTGAGCACGCGATGCACCAGGGCGCGCGAGCGCGGTGTGTGCCCCAGGCCCGGCCCCACCGCCACCGCATCGGCCCAGCCGGTGATCTCGCGTTCCACATCGTCCCCCGTCGCGGGCCAGCCGGCGCTGAGCACGGCGGCCTCGGCGCGCCGCACCGCGTCGAGCGACGACGCATCGGCGATCACCTTCACGAGGCCGGCGCCTGCGCGGAGGGCCGCGCGCGCCGCCAGGATGACCGCGCCCGACATGCCCTCGCCGCCGCCGATCACGGCCACCTTGCACCGCGTACCCTTGTGCGCGTCGGCGTGGATCACGGGAACCTGCGCGGCCACCCAGGGCTCGTCCACGAGCAGCGGCGCGTCGTCGCCGAGCGCCGCGTGCGCCCCGAGTCCGATGTCGAGCACCACGAGGTCGCCGCATACGCCACGCGAGACGAGCTGTCCGCGTTTCACGCTGCCGTACGTGAGCGTGAGATCGGCAATGAGGGCGTGCGTCGCGTCGCCGGTCGTCGCGTCGAGACCGGTGGGAAGGTCCACCGCGGCCACCCTGGCGCCGCGCGCTCGTTGCGCGGTGACGATCGCCGCCACTTCGGCGATCGCGCCGCGCGGCGCACCCGACGAACCCGTGCCGAGCAGCGCATCGATCACCACGTCATACGCCGCGGTGCGCGCCGCGTCGACGGCGACCTCGTGCAGCGTGCGTCCACCCTCCGTGCGCGCTCGGGCGCGGGCGGCGATCGCGTCATGCGATCTGCCGGGCGCCGCCTCGCAGACATCCACCTCGATGCCGCCGGCGGCCAGCACCCGCGCCACCACCCAGCCGTCGCCCCCGTTGTTGCCCGGCCCACAGCATACGAGCACGCGCCGTCCGACGAGCGGGCCGAAGCGGCGTTGGATCTCGTGCGCCGTGGCCGTGCCGGCGCGGTCCATGAGCGCGGCCGACGGAGTGCCCGCCGCGATGGCCGCCGCATCGCGCGCCGCGGCCTGCGCGGCAGTGACTACACGAACGAGAAGGCGGGGATCGGTCATACGGCGTGCCGGAGGCCGGCGGCGCCGCGCGGCGTCACGGGCCTACTTCTGGGACGTACCGACGGTGCGGCCGTAGCTCAATTCGCCGTTGTCGATGCGCAGGTTGAACCCACAGTCAGGATTGCTGCAGGCCCAGGCCTTGTACATGATCGGGGCGCCGTCGCGGCCGTAGTCGCTGAGCGGCAGCAGCACACCGGCGCCGCACTTGCGGCAGGCGGGCCATTCCACCGTGGCCGTGGTCATGCGGGAATCGCCCCGCACCACGGGTAGGCGCGTTCGAACGCCTCATCGAAGTCGAAGGCGCCCGCGAATTCGTCGCGCGTGTCACTGGGCTGGCTGAGCAGGAAGCCGAGGTCGACGAGCGTGAACACGACGTCGCCGATGTCGCTGCTCGTGCGCACGCCCCAGTGTTCCAGCACTGGACGCGCCATCACGCCGAACCGATCGAGCGCCAGGTCACGGCAGGCCCAGGACAACTCGCGCCCCGTGATATGGCGTCGCTCCGACAGCCGTTGCTGGCAATACTCGAGCGCCGCGAGCACGAAGAGGTATGCTCGCTCGTCGAACCGCCGCTCATAGAGCAGGATGCGGTCCATGATGCCGTCGCGAAAGGTCAGTTCAGCCACTGGATCTCAGGCGGTCAGGATCGTGCCGGGCCCCATGCCCGACGTGGACATTATGCGGCGTTTGCTTCGCAATCACAACTCCCCGGCGCTCTTGACATGGTGCGATACAGGGCCCGATATGTTGACACTGTCTCCGAACTACCCTCGCCGCCGACCGACGGAGGCGTAGTACACCGGGATACCCGCCACGACCACACCGAGCACGGCGGCCGTGGCCCACCGGCTGGACGGCGACCAGAGGGCATTGACGAGCAGGTAGACCGTCGAGAGCACGAACAGCGCGGGCACCACGGGATAGCCCGGCACGCGGAACGGCGGCTGGTAGCCGGCGCGCCGCCGCAAGACGAACACCGAGGCCACGCCCAGCGCGTAGAACGGCACGATTGCGGTGACGAACGTGTCGGCCAGCTGCTCGAAGCTCCGCAGCAATACGAAGATGATGCCGAGCAGGCTGCTCAGTCCGATGGCGACGTAGGGCGTCTCGAACCTGTGGTGCACCGCCGCCACGCGACGGAAGAAGAGCCCGTCCTCGGCCATCGCGAAGAAGATGCGCGGCGCGGTGAGCAGCGAGCCGGTGAGGGTACCGAAGGTGGAGAGCATCACCGTGACGCCCACGAACACCACGCCGGGCTGGCCGATCAGGCGCTGGGCCACGTCGGCCGCGACCAGCGGCGACTGCCGCACCTCGCTCACCGGCATGACCGCCAGGTACGCGATGTTGGCCAGGAGGTAGATGCCGATCACGGCGAGCGTGCCCGTGATGAGCGCACGCGGCACGTTGCGTTGCGGATCGCGGACCTCGCCGGCCACGAAGCTCAGATCGGCCCAACCGTCATACGCCCAGAGCGTCGATACGAGCGCGAGCCCGAACGCCGGCAGCGTGAAGCTCCCCGCAGGCGCCACCGGCGTATAGTAGCCGCCGGTGTGCGGTAGCCCGATGGCGAGCGCGAACAGGATGATGAAGAGCAACCCGCCGTACTTGGCCAGCGTGGTCGCGTTGAGTACCAGCGCGCTCCACCTGACCCCGACGATGTTCACCGTGCCGAGCAGCGCGATGGCCGCCGCTGCCAGGTAGTGGGCGTACGCGTCGTACGGCGCGAGCGCCGGATTGTACCCTGCCACGCGCAGGGCGTACTCGGCGAAGGTGATGGCGATGGCGCCGAGCGACGCGGCGCGGATGACCGTCAGCTCGGACCATCCGAACAGAAAGGCCGGCATGCGCCCGAACCCCTCGCGGATGAACACGTACACGCCGCCGGTCTCGGGAAAGGCCGATCCGACTTCGGCCAGCGTGAGCGCGCCGCACAGCGCAAACAGGCCGCCCGTGACCCACACGCCGGCCAATGGCAACGGGCCGGGAAGCCGGTCGGCGATGCCGGCCGGCGAGCGGAAGATGCCCGACCCGATTGTCGAACCCACGAGAACCGCGACGGCGCTCCAGAAGCCCAACCGCCTCGGTAGCGCGCTGCGTTCCGTGGATCCGGTCATGCCAGCACGGGGACGTCCGGCGCCGGATAGAGCGGGAAGGCGCCGGCCAGGGCGTGCACCTCGGCGCGCACGACGTCGGCGGTGGCCGCATCGCCGGGCGCGCGCAGCACGCGGTCGATCAGCTCGGCGATGCGTACCATCTCCGGTTCCTTCATGCCGCGCGTGGTGACGGCACTGGTGCCGATGCGGATGCCGCTGGTCACGAACGGCGACTGCGTTTCGCGGGGCACCGTGTTCTTGTTCACCGTGATGCCGGCGGCGTTGAGCGCCGACTCGGCCACCTTGCCGGTGAGCGTATCGCCGCGATTGCGCAGGTCCACGAGCATCAGATGGTTGTCGGTGCCGCCCGACACGATCTGGAAGCCACGGGCGAGGAGCGCGGCAGCCAGCGCCTGGGCGTTGCGCACGACCTGCCGGCAGTAGGTCTTGAACGACGGGTCGAGCGCTTCTTTGAACGCCACCGCCTTGGCGGCGATCACATGTTCGAGCGGTCCGCCCTGCGTGCCGGGGAAGACGGCCTTGTCGACCGCCTTGGCGTGCTCGGCCCGGCACAAGATGAGTCCGCCGCGCGGGCCGCGCAGCGTCTTGTGCGTGGTGCTGGTGACGAAATCCGCGTGCGGCACCGGCGACGGGTACACCCCGGCGGCAACGAGGCCCGCGAAGTGGGCCATGTCGACCATCAACAGGGCGCCCACCTCGCGCGCGATGTCGGCGAACGCCGCGAAGTCCACGATCCGCGAGTACGCGCTGTACCCGGCGATGATCAGACGCGGTTTATGCGCGCGGGCCTTGGCGCGCATGTCGTCGTAGTCGATCAGGCCCTCCTCGGTCACGCCGTACGACACGGCGTTGTAGAGCAGCCCCGAGAAGTTCACCGGCGACCCGTGGGTGAGGTGGCCGCCGTTGGAGAGCGCCATGCCGAGGAACGTGTCGCCGGGCTTGAGGACGGCCATGAACACCGCCATGTTGGCCTGGGCGCCGGCGTGCGGCTGCACGTTGGCGTGCTCGGCGCCGAACAGCTGCTTGGCGCGGTCGATGGCCAGCTGTTCCACCTGGTCCACGACTTCGCACCCGCCGTAGTAGCGCTTGCCGGGCAGCCCTTCGGCGTATTTGTTGGTGAGCGGAGAGCCCATCGCCTCGAGCACGGCTGGCGAGACGAAGTTCTCGCTGGCGATCAGTTCGAGGCCGTCGTTCTGCCGTGCGATCTCCTGCATGATGAGGCCGGCGATGTCGGGATCGGCAATGCGTAGCGCTCCGCCCGGCGGACAGCGGTCCCAATCGACCCAGTCATTCATGGTGTGGTTCCACCTTCGGGTGAGCCCCGTTCGATCTTGACGACGCGCCGGTGGTGGCGGCCGCCCTCGAACGGGGTATCGAGCCAGGTTCTGAGGATCGCCACCGCTGCGTCGTCGTCCACGAACCGCGCCGGCAGCACGAGCACGTTGGCGTCGTTGTGGCGCCGCGCCAGTTCGGCGATTTCGGGTGACCAGCTGACGGCAGCCCGCACGCCCTGGTAGCGATTGGCCACATAGCTCATGCCCAGGCCGGTGCCGCAGAGCAACACGCCCCGCGCCACCCGTCCCTCGGACACCCGCGCCGCCAGCGGATGCGCGAAATCGGCGTAGTCCGTGGACGCCGCGGAATCGGTACCCAGGTCGTCCACCACGTAGCCGAGGCCGGCGAGCACGGCTTCGAGCTTCTCCTTCAGCTCGAAGCCGGCGTGATCGGCGGCGATGGCGATCCGGTTGGCGTCGGTCATTATTATTTACTTATTGGGCCATTGGGGCCACGTGCGGATCATCGAGCCCACGGCCCGGATGCGGATCTCGGCCAACCGGTCGGCGGCCTCGTACGTCGGCACCTTGTCGTGCTTGGCGATGTGGAACACCCGGAGCACGGTATCGTAGATCTCGTCAGCCTTGCGGAAGGCGCGTTCCGGGGTCCAGCCGGCGAGTTCGCTGTACACGTTGATCACGCCGCCGGCATTGGCCACGTAGTCGGGCGCGTAGAGAATGCCCTTCTTCTCCAGCGCCGTGCCGTGCTTCTCTTCCTCGAGCAGCTGGTTGTTGGCGGCGCCGGCCACGATCTCGACCTTGAGCTGGGGGATCGTCTTGTCGTTGATCACCGCGCCCAGCGCACACGGCGCGAAGATGTCGGCCTGGGCCGAGTAAATGTCGTTCAGATCCACCCCCCGCGCGCCGAATTCGCCGACCACACGCTTCACGCGTTCGGCGTCGATGTCCGTGACGATGAGCTTGGCCCCGGCCTCGTGCAACTCCTTGGACACGTAATAGCCGACGTGGCCGCAGCCCTGCACCGACACCGTCTTGCCGCTCAGGTCGTCCGAGCCCCACTTCTCCTTGGCAGCCGCCTGGATGGAACGGAACACGCCGTGCGCCGTCACCGGGCTGGGATCGCCCGACCGGCCGGCGAGGCCCGTCACGTAGTCGGTCTCCATGTGCACGAAGTCCATGTCGGCGGTGCTCGTGCCGACGTCCTCGGCGGTGATGTAGCGCCCGCCCATCGACTCCACGAATCGACCGTGGGCGCGGAACAGCATCTCCCGGCTGGCCGTCTTGTTGTCGCCGATGATCACGGACTTGCCGCCCCCCAGATTGAGACCGGCCACGGCGTTCTTGTACGTCATACCTCGAGCCAGGCGCAGGGCGTCGACAATCGCGTCGTCGTCGGACGCGTAGCTCCAGAACCGCGTGCCGCCGAGGGCGGGCCCGAGGGTCGTGCTGTGAATGGCGATGATGCCGCGGTATCCCGAGGCCGCGTCCTGGCAGAGCACGAGCTGTTCGTGACCCATGCCGGCGATCGTGTCGAAGAGTTTCATTGGCTGGCTCGAAATCAGAGGGAAGTGGAACCATGCTGGGAGTACAACTCACGCGCGATCACAATGCGCTGGATCTCCGAAGTGCCCTCGTAGATCTCGGTCACCTTTGCGTCGCGGAACAACCGTTCGACGGGATAGCCCTTCACGTATCCGTACCCGCCGAAGATCTGCACCGCCTGGGTGGTCACCCACATGGCGGACTCGCTGGCCATCAACTTGGCCATAGAACTGAACTGTGTCACGTGGGCCCCCCGATCCTTGGCCGTGGCGGCGGCGTGGAGGAGCGCCCGGGCGGCCGACACGCGGGTCGCCATGTCGGCCAGCTTGAACTGGATGGCCTGGAATTCCTTGATCGGCTTGCCGAACTGCCGCCGCTCGGCGGCATAGGCCGCCGAGTGCGCCAGCGCCGCGCGGGCGATCCCCACGGACTGGGCGGCGATGCCCAGGCGCCCGTTGTCCAGCGACTGCATGGCGTAGATGAAGCCCTTGCCGGCCTCGCCCAGCAGGTTGGCCGCTGGCACGCGCAGGTTGTCGAACACGAGCTGCACCGTTGGCGAGGCGCGCAGCCCCATCTTGTCCTCCTTCTTGCCGACCTTGAAACCCGGCATGTCGGGGGTGACGATGAAGGTGCTGATGCCGCGCGCGCCGCGGCGGTCGCCCGGCGCATCGGTGCGCGCCATGGCCAGGACCACGTCGCTCCTGGTCCCGCTCGACACCCATGCCTTGGTGCCGTTGAGGACCCAGTGGTCGCCGTCGTGCACGGCCTGGGTGCGCAGCGACGCCGCGTCGGAGCCGGCGTCGGGCTCCGAAAGCGCGAAGGCGCCCAGCATCTCGCCGCGCGCCATCGGTTTCAAGTATCGCTGCTTCTGGTCCTCGTTCCCCCATCGCAGGAGCATCTGCGTGGGCATCGAGTTGTGCACGCTCATCATCACCGCCACCGACGCGTCGACGGCGGCGATCTCCTCGAGCGCGAGCAGGTAGGTGAGCGTGTCGAGCCCCAGGCCGTCGTACGCCTCGGGGATCATCATGCCGAGAAGCCCCAACGCGCCCATTTTGGGCACGAGCGCGGGCTCGAAGTACGCGTCGCGGTCCCAGGCCGCGCTGTTCGGCGCGAGCTCGGCCAGCGCGAAGTCGCGCACCGCCTTCTGAATCGCCCGCTGCTGCTCGTCGAGCGGCGTGAGAGCCCAGGTCATGCGGTCAGTACTGGTAGAAGCCGCGGCCGGACTTGCGCCCCAGCCAGCCGGCGGCGACGTACTTGCGGAGCAGCGGGCAGGGCCGGTACTTGGGGTCGCCGAGACCGCTGTATAAGACTTCAAGAATAGCCAGGCAGGTGTCGAGCCCGATGAAGTCGGCCAGCGTGAGTGGCCCCATGGGGTGGTTCATGCCGAGCTTCATCACCGTGTCGATCGCTTCGGCGGTGCCGACGCCTTCCATGAGGCAGTACACCGCCTCGTTGATCATCGGCATCAGGATCCGATTGGCGATGAACCCGGGGTAGTCGGCGGCTTGCACCGGCGTCTTGCCGACGGCGATGGTGAGGTCCACCACCCTGGCAGCGGTCGCGTCGCTGGTGGCCAGGCCACGGATGATCTCCACCAGCTGCATCACCGGCACGGGATTCATGAAGTGCATGCCGATCACCGCATCGGGGCGCTTGGTGCGGCCGGCGATCTCGGTGATCGAGATCGAACTGGTGTTCGTGGCGAGGATGGCGCCGGCGTCGGCCTTGGCGTCGAGTTCGGCGAAGATCTTCGCCTTGAGTTCCCGGTTCTCGGTCACCGCCTCGATCACGAGCGACGCGCCGGCCACGGCGTCCAGCCCGGCGTGATCGGTGATGCGAGCGAGGATGGCGTCCTTGTCGGCCGACTGGAGGGCGCCCTTCTTGATCTGCCGGTCGAGGTTCTTGGCGATCGTCTCGCGTCCCTTGGCCGCCGCGGCCTTGGAGATGTCGATCATCGCCACCGGGTATCCGGCCTGGGCGAACACATGCGCGATACCATTGCCCATCTGGCCGGCACCGAGCACCGCAATCCGATCCGTCATACTATGACTCCTCGCGACGCCCGCGTCGCGCATAGAGATACGTGAGTGCCGCCATCATGCCCACCGCCGCGGCCAGGCCCCCTTCGGGGCCCCACGCGCCGCCGGTGAGCCACCGCGGTCCCGCGTCGAGCAACTGGTAATTTGGTGTGGCGAGCGGAAATCCGCTCACCGGCGAGTGGAAGGGGACGGCCATGACCCAGTTCCACGCGAAATGCGCCATCCACGCGGCGTACAGGCTGCCCGTGGCCAGGATGACCGCCCCCAGCATCACGCCGGCCAGCGTCACCATGGTGATCGACTCCACCGTGGCGCCGTTGTTGGGCAGATGCATCAGGCCGAACGCCACGCTCATCACGCCCAGCGCGACCGGCCACCGCACGGACTCGCAGAGCACCGCGAACACGTACCCGCGGGTGAGCAGCTCCTCCAGCAGCGCAGCGGGCAGCAGGAACCAGGTCACCCGCACCGCAGCGCCCACCCAGGACCCGGGCGCCGCCGGCGCGAAGTGGAGCGCCCCGGCCGCCACGAGCACCAGACACGGAATCCCGATGGCCGATGCGCCCAGCCCCCACCCTTCCAGCCAAGCCGTGGGGCGCGCCGCGTTCCGGCCCAGCCACACGGCCGACCAGGGGCGTTGGTCTACCCATCGCACGCACACCAGGTGCGCGCACAACAGACCGACAACCCCGACGTCGCTCTCCACGGCGCCCGGCACGCCGGCGCGCGCGGTGAGCGTCGACAACCACGGGGCCGCCAGCGCGGCGGCGAACGTCCACGCCACGAACGTCACCGCAACGAAGATCGCGATGCGCCATGGCGCCCGGAGCGCGCCGTTGGGCGCGTAGAGGAATGGAGAGTGGTTCAATCCGCCCGATCGGGCGCGGGCGATCGGGTCACGGCGGCCGCGACGAGCGACTTGGCGGCATCGAACGCCACGAACGGCAGCACGCCGAGCACCGCGGCCCGGGGCAAGCTGCCCGTAAGCAGGGCCAATTGTGAGAGTCCGCCCAGGTACAGCACGAGCACCCCGGCGCCGGCGGCCAAGGCCCGACCGCCAAAGGTCCGCGCGCGGAGCGCCATCGCGCCCGCCACGTACGCCGCCACCGGATACGCCAGCAGGTATCCCCCGGTGGGGCCGAAGAAGCGCATCATGCCTGGCGCGCCCATGGGCGCGAATACGGGCAGGCCCAGGGCGCCGGCCGCAAGGTACACCAGCATGCTCACCGCGCCGGTCACCGGGCCGAGCATCATCCCCGCCAGGACCACGAGCAGGGGCTGGAGGGTGATCGGCACCGGAGTACCCGGCAGCGGAATCGCCACCTGGGATGCGGCCGCCAGGGCCGCTGCGAATCCAGCGACACCGAGCAGGGTGAGCCTGCGGTCTTCGACGAGCGCGTAGGTCTTCATGGTCGTCAGTCCCGGGTGACACTGAGGGCTACGGCATCGCCGCCGCCCAGACAGAGCGTGGCGAGTCCCGCGTGGACTCCGCGATCCTGCATGGCGTAGAGTAGCGTCGTGAGCACGCGCGCGCCGCTGGCCCCGATCGGGTGGCCGAGGGCGATCGCCCCGCCGTTGACGTTGACGCGATTCCAATCCCATCCGAGGCCGGCCCCGTCGGCCAGCGCCTGGGTGGCGAACGCCTCGTTTGCCTCGATCAGATCGTAGTCACCGATCTTCGTGCCGCTCTTCTTCATCAGGTTCTGCACCGCGAGGATCGGCGCGAAGAACAGCTCCTGAGGCTCCACGGCGCCGGTGGCGTAGCCATTGATGCGCGCCATGATCGTCAGCCCGTGCGCATTCGCGTAGGCCTCGGACGTCACGACCAGCGCGGCGCCGCCGTCGTTGAGGCTCGACGCATTCCCCGCCGTGACGCTCAACTCCTCGCTCTTGCTGGTCTTGTCGCCGAAGGCGGGGCGCAGCTTACCCAGCGACTCGGCGGTGGTGTCCTTGCGCGGGCTCTCGTCGGTATCGACGATGGTGGGGCCTTTGCGCCCAGGCACCTCGACCGGCACGATCTCGCCCTTGAACTTGCCGCTTTCCATGGCAGCCACGGCCTTGCGGTGCGAGTTCGCGGCGAACTCGTCCTGCATTTGCCGGGTGATCTTGGCCTTGCGCGCCGTGTACTCCGCGTGTCCGCCCATGTGCACGTCGCAGGCCGCGCACCAGAGCCCGTCGCGGATCATGCCGTCGACCATCGTCTGGTCGCCGAGCTTCACGCCGTTTCGCATACCATATACGTAGTACGGGGCGTTGGACATCGATTCCTGGCCCCCGGCCACCACGACTTCGCGGTCGCCGGCCTTGATAGCCTGCGCGGCGAGCATGACGGCCTTGAGCCCCGAGCCGCACACCTTGTTGACGGTCAGGGCCGAGACGCCGGCGGGGATCCCCGCCTTGAGCTGGGCCTGTCGCGCGGGAGCCTGCCCCACGCCGCCCTGGATGACGTTGCCCATGATGACTTCCTGGATTTCGGAAGCCGGGACGCCGGCGCGTTCGAGCGCGCCTCTGATGGCCGCCGCGCCGAGATCGGGCGCGGAGAGCGTGGCAAGGCCGCCCAGGAATTTCCCGATAGGGGTTCGGGCGGCCGAAACGATGACGGGAGTCGTGGAGGGGTTGGACATGGCTGGAAACTACAGGGGGGGCACAGGGCCGAAAAGGCGCTGGCAAAAACTGCGCCGGCGAGGACCGCGCCGGCGCGGCTCTAGAGCTTCCTCGCCTTCGCCTCGTCCACGACCCGGGCAATGAACTCGTCCACGAGCCCCACCTCCTGCTTCTTCCCTTCCCCGCGGGCGCGCACCGCCACCATATCCGCCTCCGCCTCGCGCTTTCCGACCACCGCCATGTACGGCACCTTCATCATTTCGCCGTCGCGAATGCGGTAATTCAGGGTTTCCTTGCGGTCGTCGAGGTGGGCCCGGATACCCACGGCCCGCATCCGGCCCACGATCGCCTGCGCCACGTCGGCCACCTCGTCGGTGATCGGCAGCACGCGCACCTGCTCGGGCGCCAGCCACACCGGGAAGGCGCCGGCGAAGTGCTCGATGAGGATGGCGATGAACCGCTCGAAACTGCCGCTCACCGCACGGTGGATCACCACCGGCCGGTGCATCGTGTTGTCCTCGCCTACGTATTCGAGGTCGAACCGCTCAGGCGCGTTGTAGTCGAGCTGAATCGTGCCCAACTGCCACAGGCGGCCGATGGAGTCGGTGACGTCGAAGTCGATCTTGGGGCCATAGAACGCGCCGTCGCCTGGCTTCAGTTCATACGGCATCCCGGTGGCTTCGAGCGCCGACCGCAGCGCGCCCTCGGCTCGATCCCAGAGGGCGTCATCGCCGATGCGCGTTTCGGGGCGCGTCGCGAACCGCACCGTGGCCGTGAGGCCGAACGTCTTGTAGTAATCGAGAATCAGGCCGGCGAGAAAGCGCACCTCATCGGCGATCTGGTCTTCGGTGAGGAAGATGTGGCAGTCATCCTGCTGGAACTGGCGCACGCGCGTGAGCCCGGAGAGCGCACCCGTCACCTCATTACGGTGCAGCACGTCGAAGGTCGCCAGGCGGAGCGGCAGTTCGCGATAGGAATGCTTCTTGGCCAGGTACAGCAGGTAGTGCGACGGGCAGTTCATGGGCTTGAGCGACATGTCATGCTCCTGCGTCTCGGTGTCGAGCACGAGGAACATGTTCTCGCGGTACTTGCCCCAGTGTCCCGAGATCTCCCACAGCCCCTTGTTGTACAGCAGCGGCGTGCGCACTTCCTGAAACTTGTCGCGCTGCAGCTCGCGGACGTAATCCACCAGCGCGTTGTAGATCGTGGTGCCGCGCTCGGTCCAGAACGGAGCCCCCGGCGAGAACTGGTGAAACAGGAACAGATCCAGTTGCTTGCCGAGCACTCGGTGGTCGCGGCGCTTGGCCTCCTCGATCCGGTGCAGGTACGCGTCGAGGTCCTCCTTCTTGAACCAGGCCGTCCCATAGATGCGCTGCAGCATCTGACGGTGCTCGTCGCCCCGCCAGTAGGCGCCCGCCGTGTGCAGCAGCTTGAAGTGCTTGAGGTGGGACGTGTCGGGCACGTGCGGGCCGCGGCATAGGTCTACGAACGGGCCGTCGGTGTAGGTCGAGATCACCTCGTCCTCCCCCAGTTCGCTCAGGCGCTCGAGCTTGAGCGGGTCGTCGGCGAACACCTGCTCGGCCTCGCGGCGCGAGACCTCGGCGCGCACGAACGGCAGTTTCTCGCGCACCACCTTGGCCATCTCCTCCTCGAAGCGGACCAGATCCTCGGGGGTGAACGGGTGCTCCACCTCGAAGTCGTAGTAAAAGCCGTCCTCGATGGAAGGGCCGAAGCCGATCTTCGCCTCGGGGCGCACGCGCCGTACGGCCGTGGCCAGTAGATGGGCCGTGGAGTGGCGCAGCACGTCGAGCGCCCTGGCGTCCCGGGACGTGAGCACGCGGAACGTTCCGCTCTCGCGCAGCGGCGTCATCAGGTCCTGCACCTTGCCGTTCACCTCGACCGCGACCGCTGCCTGCAGCAGCCGTTCGCCGATCGACCTGACCACCTCACCGGGGAGCGTGCCGGGCGCGACGTCGCGTGTCGCGCCGTCGGGCAGCGTGAGCGTCAGCATGTCCGAAGGCCGATCGATCATCGTTCCATACGTGTTTAGAGAAGCGGCGTCAGGAAGCGCTCGTACCGGAAGTACAACGCGAGTCCACCGAGGATCACCAGTCCGATCACGGCCCACGCGACGATGCGCGACGCCGGGAACTCCTCGGCCTCGACTTCCTCTTCCTTCTGGTACAGCCGGGAAACGCGCATCGAGGGGCCGGGGTGTGATGTGGGCGCCGGAAGGTCGCCGAACGCCGTGTTTCAAGTTATCGTTCCGGAGCAGCCTCCGCCACGGGCATCCCCGCATGGGTCACCGTGCATACACGCGACCCGGCGGGGAGTGTGGGGACCGCTCGTGCATGAAGGACGCGGGACGCGGAGCAGGGCGCCGGGATCGTGCCTTGACGCGCGAATGACCTGAGACGCTCGAAAAAGCGACCCGGCACACCGCCTGCCCTATCCGCCAGTTCCTGCCGCGCGCACTCCGCCGGCGCGTATCTCCGGACAGTTGTGAAGCCGGGGAAGGCAGACGGTAACGTATGTCGAGTCGGCAGCGGTGTCCGGAACCTGGTCGACCACGTGCAACGTCAAGTATCCGGATTCCGTGGGGGAACCCGAGAGCGAGGATCCGCTACCGAACAGCGTCCCCGTCCACCACCAGGTATAGGGTGGCTCGCCTGCGTGCGCGAGGTCGGCATCCCAAAACCCGACCGTGCCCGAATCGATCTGGGTCGGACCGTCAATGTAGGGAGCGACCAGTTGGTATGGTGCCGTCGAAACGGCCAGGAAGGCGGTCGTGGCAGTCGTGTCCACCCCGAATCCGCATTGCGGCGACGAGCTAGTATCGACTTCTGGCCCCCAGCTGGGCGTGATAATCCCGTTGTCCTGATAGAGCGCAATACTGGTAAACTTGAGGCCGCCCCACGGGAATTGTCCGCAATTCGTGAGGCCATATACCTCCAGTACTCCCCCGTACCCATTCTTGAAATCGTCGTCAAAGTCGGCGCCTGTCATGATCGTGGTGTCCCGCAGCGTCTTATCGATGGAATACAACTCCCAGTCGCATCCGCCGCCACCGCAGGTTATCGGTACAATTCGACCGCGGAGTGAGTCCCCCGGGTTCGGGTAGACAATCGACGCGCTATAGCCAAGCACGTGAGCACCAACCCACCAATTGGTGAACGACCAGTAGTTGCCTCCAAAGGAATTATTGTAGCCCCACTGCAAGACCGGCTGCAGGATATAGCTCGGATCTTCGATGGCCGGGAACGTGTAAAGCAGATCCCCTCCGCTGTACGACGAGTCCGGATTGGATGGGACGCCCCAATCCGCATCGATCTCGCGAAACGTGTGCCCTACCGCGGCGTACTCTTTCGAGTCTTCGATCCATCCATTGTCGGCCGGAGGCAGCAAGGGCGGCCGCCACGGATGCCCCGATGATTTGATAGTGTCATTCATCGCTGCCGCACATCCGACCGGACGCGTAATGCTCCCGTCGGCATGTTGGACCGAACCGTCGGGATGCCATGTCGCGCCCCGCGGGACCTCGATCACGCAGCCCTGCGGATAAAGTCCGAATGGCGTCCGGACCATGCCGGAGGGCATGGACGCGACTGAGTGCGCCCGAACCAGTGGCGCCATGATGGAGGGGCGTGTGGCCGAGTCTGTGCACGAGGCGAGCAAGACGGCACCGACAAACAGCGGGAGCTTTGAACGCATATGGAATCCATCTCCGCTGATTGAAAAGCCAACGGCGCAGTGATCACAGTTTTCGCGTCTGGCATTTCCAAGCACACCGCCAACCGGCGTGCCACTACGCTTGATCGTGGCGCCGCGGCCGCACGGCCGCCGATGCCACGATCCTCACCACAGGCCGTTACTTAGTGTTCGTGAAGGTCCACCGGCTGCTCGGGAATCGGGGTACCCGGCGCGTAGAAGTACACGGTCGCTACCGTGTCCGCCCGCGCGCCGGTCGAGTCGGTCGCCGAGAATGCGCAAGGCACGCGGCCATTCGACACCGAACCCATCGTGGCCGCAGATACTTGCAGAAACGTGAAATAGTCGCCGTCCCCGTTCGTCACGGATGTCGCAGCCGCACTGTCGGTGGGACATGACACGGATACTGCGATCCCCGGAACCAGCGCCCCCGAAGGGCTCAAGAGCCGCCCGGCGACCTCGGCGATACCGGGGCTCGGATCCGTCGGATCGGAATGGCCACAGGCCATACACAGCACGACGGACGCCACGATCAACTGACAAGGCACTCGCATAGTTGCAACTCCGCATTGATGTTGCCTGCTCGTGTAACGGCGTCGCCACCTCCCGTATTATATGCATATTTACAACTTAGGACGCAGACGATCTTGGGTACGTACCTCTCCGCAAGTAAAGTGCAAAGAATGACTTGGCGTGTGCCTTCCGCCGCTGGCTGGCGATCCCGAAATTCCGTCGTATGAGAGGATGCGCGCGGATCTTGATGTCACGCCGCGCCGTCGGGATTCGCGGATACCCCGACGATTGGAACGGACATCGCTACGGACGTGAGGGTGAGGGCCGGAATGGCGCCGCGGATGAGCGAGGCCCCGCAAGCGCGTGGGGCGGGGATCGCACGCGCCGGGGCGTCGCTGCGAGCGCGGCTCCGAGGGCGTGCCCACGAGCGCGCCCGCCCGACACGTCACCGAGTCCAGTGTCAACACCGGAATAGAATTGCGCACTCCCAGCTTCTGAGCAATTTCACGCCGCTGCTTACATCCAGAAGGTGAAAGGCCAACTCGATGTACGTCCAGGCCTTCAGGCGGCGCACCAGAATGGGCCGAAGCATCTGCTCCCCGGCCAGTTTTGCGCGCCCCTTCCGGGCATTGGTCCGGAACCCGGCTTCGAGGTCCGGCTTCGAGGTCTTGCTGAACGGCCGCGGTCAGCGCAGGTTGAGCATCCAGCGGCGTGCACAAGGCCGCCAGGTCGCCGCGTGCGCGGGTGCGATCCACGGCGCGGTCGGGGGCAGTTTGGGGCGAAGAGTGACGGATTCGGCGGCGCCTCCCCGTGATGCGATTGGACGCCCCGATAACGCCAGCGTACATCGACATCGGAAGACTACGTTTCCCGGATGCGTCACTCGCGTCCAGGCCATTTTGGTCTCAATGAGAGTTTCACGAGCGGCCCGAGCTGGCGAGTCTCGACACAGAGGCGATGAATGCTACGACTCAAACTGGCCCCCTGACCCCGCATGTCTACACCACACGAATCGCACGACCGCTCCACCCCCGGCTCCCAGATCGCGAGCATTCTCGTGGGCGGGGCGCTGGGCGTGGGCGTGGGCTTGGTGCTCGCGCAGACGCTCGGCGGCACATCGGGAATCGCGACGCGGCTCTCGCGCCGCACGCCCACCCCCGCCGGCCTCGAGCCGGGCTTCGACGCCGACGACGAGGAGCCAGACGACCCATTCGCGGACGCGTGGGAACGGTCGGACGACGACGCGGACGACACATTGGGTGAACGCGTGCTCGAGGCGTTCGCCAATGACCCCATCCTGTCCGGCCGCGCCGTCGATATCGAAGCGCACCCGGGGGCCGCCGTCGAACTGAGCGGCTCGGTGGATACGCTGCACGAGATCGCGTACGCCGGCACCCTCGCCGGTGGGGTGCCGGGGGTGGACCACGTGATCAACCGGCTGCGCGTCGATCGCAACGCATAGCGCGGCGCGCGGGCGCACCGGCGCCGAGTCTGCGCGATCTTCCGCCCATGCCCGCCCGCCGCGGGCTCTTCATGCCCCTCCCACGCAGCGTTAGCTTTAGAGTTCCCCGCGATCACCCCGGCGACTCGACCTGATGGCCAGCTCCACCACGGAACTCCCCGACCACTACGATCCCGCCTCCACGGAGTCGGAGATCTACCGCCGCTGGCGCGACGCCGGTGCGTTCGGCGCCGACGCCGGCGCGTCGCGCCGCGCGGGCGGCGACCGCGAGCCGTTCACGCTCGTCATGCCGCCGCCCAACGTCACCGCGGTGCTCCACGTGGGCCACGGGCTCAACAATACCGTGCAGGACGTGATCGTCCGCTGGGCACGCATGCAGGCCGGCACCGAAGCGCTGTGGGTGCCCGGCACCGACCACGCCGGCATCGCCACGCAGAACGTCATCGAGAAGCAACTCACCGTCGAAGGCAAGACGCGCTTCGACCTGGGGCGCGCCGCGTTCGTCGAACGCACCGAGGCCTTCGTGGCGCAGACCGGCGGCACCATCCTCGAGCAGTTGGCCGCGCTCGGTTGTTCCGCCGACTGGTTGCGCACCGCCTATACGTTCAGCCCCTCCCTCTCGCGCGGCGTGCGCGAGGCGTTCGTGCGCCTGTTCGACGACGGCCTCATCTACCGCGGCCACCGCGTCATCCACTGGTGCCCGCGGTGCCTCACCTCCCTCAGCGACGAGGAGGCGGAGTTCCAGGAAGAGACCGGCACGCTATACCACGTGGCGTACCCGGTCTCGGGCCAGCCATCCCGCACCGTCGTCGTGGCGACGACCCGTCCCGAGACGATGCTCGGCGACGTGGCCGTGGCGGTGAATCCGGCCGACGACCGCTACCGCGACCTCGTTGGGAAATCGGTGCGGCTTCCGATCGTGGACCGCGACATTCCGGTGATCGCCGACGAGTACGCCGATCCCACGTTCGGTACCGGCGTGGTGAAGATCACGCCCGCGCACGACGCCAACGACTTCGAGGTGGGCCGGCGCCACCGCCTCACGATGCCGGTGGTGATCGACGAGACCGCGCACATGACGGAAGTGGCCGACGCGGACGGACGCGTGCCGCCGTGGCTCGCGGGGCTCGACCGGTTCGAGGCGCGCGACCAGATCGTCGAAGCGCTGCGCCGGTCGGGCGCTCTCGTCAAGACCGAGACGCACCGCCACAACGTGCGCCACTGCTACCGCTGCGACACGGTGGTGGAACCGCGACTCTCCGATCAGTGGTTCGTGAAGATGGCGCCGCTCGCCAAGCCGGCGCTCGACGCGGTGCGCACGGGCGCCATCCGCATCCTCCCCGAACGGTGGGAGGCCGTGTACGTGAACTGGCTTGAGAACATCCGCGACTGGAACATTTCGCGGCAGCTCTGGTGGGGGCATCGCGTGCCCGTATGGTACTGCGACGAGTGCGATCCGCCCAACGTGTTCGCCAGCCGCGAGGACCTCACCGAATGCCCCAACTGCGGCTGCCCGGTGCGCCAGGACGAGGACGTGCTCGATACCTGGTTCTCGTCGTGGCTGTGGCCCATCTCGACCCTTGGCTGGCCCGACGCACAGGCGCCCGATCTGAAGGCGTTCTACCCCACGGACGTGCTCGTCACAGCCCCGGAGATCCTGTTCTTCTGGGTGGCGCGCATGATCATGGCCGGCTACCAGTTCGAGGGCCGCGCCCCGTTCCACACCGTCCTGTTGCACGGCACGGTGCGCGACACGAACCACGTGAAGATGTCCAAGTCGCTGGGCAACGGCATCGACCCGCTGGACGTGATCCGGCTGTACGGCGCCGACGCCCTGCGGTGGACGCTGATCTCCGGCATGGGCCTCGGGGCCGACGTCATTCTCGATCCAAGCGATCTCGAGAAGTCGTTCGCCACGGGGCGCAACTTCGCCACCAAGCTCTGGAACATCGGACGTTTTCTGTTGGCCAACGTGGGCGATGCCCCCGTGCCCGCCCTCGATGCGATCGCGCCTGACCGGCTCACCCGCGCCGACACGTGGATTCTGGCGCGGCTCGATGCCGCGATCGCCGAGTGCGACGCGGCGCTGGGACCACTCCGTCCGACCCAACCGACCGCGGGAACCGACGGCGTGGCCTGGCGCCCCGAGCAGCGCTACCAGGGCATGCGCCTCAACGAGTACGCCGAGACGGCTCGGCGGTTCGTGTGGAGCGAACTGGCCGACTGGTACGTGGAGGCGATCAAGGGGCGGCTGGCCGGCGGCGGCAACGACGGCGAGGTGGCGCGGGCCGTGCTCGTGCACGCGTTCGACCGGGCGCTGCGCCTGCTCCACCCGATCGTGCCATTCATTACTGAATCCATATGGCAGCGGCTGCCGTCGCGCCCCGCGGGCGCGCTGCTGATGCGCGCGGCGTGGCCGGTGGCGGGGAACCGGGGCGGGACGGGCGCGGCGGAGTTCGAGCTGGTGCGGGAGGCGGTGAACGCGCTGCGTCAGGTGCGGGCGGAGTACGCCATCGCCCCCGGCAAGACCATCCCCGCCACCGTGATACCGGCGGACGGCGCCGTGCGCTCCCACGTGTTCGCCGATGAGACGGTCACGATCGAGCGGCTGGCCCGCGTGTCGCTCTCGGTGGCCGCGGCACCGCCACCCGGTGCCGCTTCGGCGGTGCTCCTGCGCGACGGATCTGAGATCAGCGTGCCCCTGGCCGGCCTCATCGACGTCGACAAGGAATGCGCGCGACTGGTGGCCGACCTCACCGGACTGGAAAGGCAGATCGGCGCGCTCGAGGGGCGCCTCGGCAACGAGAAGTTCACCGCCAAGGCGCCCCCCGCCGTCGTGCAGAGCGAACGCGATAAGCTGCTCGAGTGGACTGCGCGTCGGGATCAGCTTCGCCGCAAAGTCGAGGCGCTGTGCGGCGGCTGATTGCCTTCGTGGCCCTCGCCGCCTGCGCCTCGATGGGCCCCGTTCCCGGCGGCCCCGAAGATCACACGCCGCCCGAGGTCCTCAGCACCAGGCCGGACACCAATGCCGTGAACTTCCACGGCAAGGCCGTGAGCTTCCGGTTCGACGGAGTGGTGAGCGATCGCTCCGGCCCCAAGCAGGACCTCACGGGGCTGTTTCTCATCTCGCCGCGCGACGGCGACCCGCGCGTCGACTGGCACCGCGACCGCATCGACGTCCGGCCGCGCCGCGACTGGCGTGCCAACACGGCCTACCGCGTCACGCTCCTCCCCGGGCTGGCCGACCTGAGCGGCAACGTCCTCCAGACGCCGTACACGATGGTGTTCAGCACCGGCCCCACCCTGCCGACACTCGGCGTGGTGGGCCGCATATTCGACTGGTCCACCGGACGCGAGGCGGCCAACGCCGTCGTCGAGGCCGTCCTGGACCCCGACAGCGCGGCGGCAAGGCCGGCCGTCAAGCGCGGCCAGCGCCCCGACAGCGAGGTGTACATCACCACCGCCGACAGCACGGGCCAGTTCCAGATCGGCCCATTCGGCGCCGGCACCTACACCGTGATCGGGTTCGTGGACGCCAACAAGAACCTGACCCGCGACCCTGGTGAGATCTGGGACAGCACGCAGGTCCATATCACCACGACGCAACCCATGCTCGAGCTGCTCGCCGCCAAACGCGACACGATCGGCCCGCGCATCATGACGATCGTGGCCGACGACAGCGTGACGCTGCGCGTGACCATCGACCACCCGCTGGACCCGCAGGCCCCGCTCGACACGGCGCAATTCCGGATCATGAGCTCCGACTCGGCGCACCTCACCGTCCTGGCCGTGCGCACGCTCGCCGCATACGACACGGCGCGCGCCAGGGCCCGCGCCGACTCGACGCGTATCGCCGATTCCCTGGCCGTATTGCGCGATACCCTGAAGCGCGCGCCGCCGAAACCCAAGCCCGCACCGCCCAAGGCCGGACCCGAGGTGCCGAAACCGTCCAGGCCCGCGCCCGCTACGGTACTCATGATCGACCTGGCGCTCGGTTCCCACGTGCGACCGCTCACGCAGTATCGCGTGACTGCCACCGATCTCGTGAATCTGCTCGGCTACAAAGCGACCTCGACACGCGTGTTCGCCACGCCCAAGCCACCGGCCCCGCCCGACACGAGCAAGGCCAAGGGCGCGATCAAGCCAGACACCGGCAAACGGGTCGTAAAGCCCGACTCCGCGGCCAAGGCCAAGCCCGATACGACGGGCGGACGGGGGGCGGCCAAGCGCGGCGGCGGGCCGTGACCGATCCTCGCCGCGGCATCCCGAGCGTGAGCGCGCTGCTCGACCTGACGGAGCTGCGCGTGCTCGCCGACGCGGGCCCCCGCGACCTCGTGGTGAACGCGGTGCGCCGCGTGCTCGACGACGTACGCCGCGGCCAGGCGCCGCCGGCCAGCGATCGCGAATGGGCGGCGCGCGTGGCGGCCGCCGTGTCGCTCGCCCAGCGCCCGTCGCTGCGGCCCGTGCTCAACGCCACCGGCATCGTGCTCCACACCAACCTCGGACGCGCCCCGCTGGCACACGCCGCCGCGCTGGCGATCCGCACCGTGGCCGGAGGATTTAGTAATCTTGAATACGACCTCGATGCCGGCAGCCGCGGCTCGCGCTACGCGCACTGCGTGGGCCTGCTCCGCGAACTGACGGGGGCCGAGGACGCGGTCGTGGTCAACAACGGCGCCGCCGCGCTGCTGCTGGCGCTCAACACCGTGGCCGACGGACGCGACGCCATCGTCTCACGCGGCGAACTGGTCGAGATCGGCGGCCACTTCCGCGTGCCCGACATCATGGCCAAGAGCGGTGCCCGCCTGGTCGAAGTGGGGACCACCAACCGCACGCATCTCGCCGATTACGCCGGCGCCCTGGGGCCGCAGACGGCCGCGATCGTCAAGGTGCACCGCAGCAACTTCTCCATGGACGGATTCGTGGCCGACGTGGCGGTGCCCGATCTGGTGCGGCTGGCCGCCCCGCAGGGCATTCCGGTGCTCCACGACCTGGGCAGCGGCCTCCTGATGCCGCTCGACCGGATCGGCCTCGGCGGCGAGCCCACGGCCGCCGACGCCGTGCGCGCCGGCGCTCGCCTGGTCACGATGAGCGGTGACAAGCTGCTGGGTGGACCCCAGGCCGGCATCATCGTCGGCGCCGCCGCCGAGGTCGCGCGCGTCCGCGAGAACCCACTCACCCGCGCCCTCCGCGTGGACAAACTCACCCTCGCCGCGCTCGAAGCGACCCTGGCTCTGTATCGCGAACCGGACCGCGCGTTCCACGAGATCCCCGTGCTGCGCCTGCTCGGCACTCCCGTGGCGGTACTCCGCGAACGTGCCGAGGCCATTTGCGCCGCGCTCCCTGCGGGCCTGAACGCGCGCGTCGTGCCCACCGAGGCGGCGGTTGGCGGCGGCGCATTTCCCACCGTGACCATCCCGTCGGTGGCTGTCTCGCTTGGCGGCGACGCCGCGGCACTCGATGCGCGGCTGCGCGCCGGAGAGCCCGCGGTCGTGGGACGCATCCGCGACGACCGGCTGCTCGTCGATCTCCGCAGCGTCCCCGAGCGCGACGACCCGGCGCTCATCGGCGCGCTCGCACGGGCGCTCGAGGCATGAGCGGCCGGCGCGCCGCGTTTCTCGATCGGGACGGCACGATCATCCACGACTTCCATTTCACCGACAGCCCTGCCGACGTGCTGCTCATTCCCGGCGCCGCACGCGCCATCCAACGGCTCAACAAGGCGGGCGTGCCCGTGATCCTGGTGACCAACCAGTCGGGCATCGCACGCGGCTTCTTCACGATGGCCGACTACGAGCGCGTCAACGCGCGGATGCAGGAACTGCTCGAGGCCGACGGCGCTCGTATCGACGACGCGTACGTCTGCCCGCACCACCCGGAATTCTCGGGCCCCTGCGCCTGCCGCAAGCCCGGCACCCTGCTGTTCGAGGAGGCGGCGCTGGAGCACGGCCTCGACGTCGCGCGGTCGCTGTTCGCCGGCGACCGGTTCCGCGACATCCAACCCGGGCTCACGCTGGGCGGCCTCGCCCTGCTCGTGCCCACCGACGAGACACCCGCTGCGGATCTCGCGGCAGCCGTCGCGCCGGCAGCCATCGTCGCCACGCTCGACGACGCGGTGGCCCGCTTTCTCGCCGCCGGCACGTGAGGGCGCGCATCGCCGTGCTCGCCTCGGGCGGCGGATCGAATCTCCAGGCCATCCTCGACCATCTCGCCGCGCTGGGCGAACGCCGGGCCGGTGACGTCGTGCTCGTCGCGTCCGACCGCCCCGCCGCGCGCGCGCTGGATCGGGCGCGAGCGCGCGGCATCGCCACGGCCGTCATCCGCACGAGCGCCCACCCCGAGGGCACGCCGATCGGCACCGTGCTGCGCGACGCGCGGGTGGACTACGTGGTGCTCGCGGGATACCTTCGCCTCGTGCCGGCGGACGTCGTGCGCGCGTATGCGGGGCGAATGGTCAACGTGCACCCCGCGCTCCTCCCGGCATTCGGCGGCCCGGGCATGTACGGCCATCACGTGCACGAAGCGGTGATCGCGGCGCACGTGCGCGAGAGCGGTGCGACGGTGCATTTCGTGGACGAGGAGTTCGACCAGGGTGCGATCATCGCCCAATGGGCGGTGCCCGTGAGCGCCGGCGACAGCGCCGATACGCTCGCCGATCGCGTGCTGCGGGTGGAGCACGCCCTGTATCCGCGCGTCGTGCAGGCCCTCGCGTCCGGCACCCTGCATCCGGGACAACCGGCGCGTGTTGGACGCGCCGCGCCACTTCACCTCGCCGATCTCGACGATCGGCGACTCGCCGAGGACATCGAGCATGCGTTGGGCTTCTAGATTCGCAGTCGTCGTGCTGACGGCATCCGGCATCAGCGCTCCGCACGCCGCGCGCGCGCAGACCGCGTCCCTCATTCCCGCGGTGCAGCAGTGGATCGCGCTGCCAGCCGCGCCGGGTCACGAACGGTTCGCAACCGACCGCATCCAGGCGGCGGCGCCCGGGTGGACCCGCGACGCGATGGGCGACCTGGTGAAGGTGCGCGGCGCCGGCTCGCCGGTGCGCGTGATCGCGTGCGGACTCGACGCACCGGCCTACGTGGTCAGCGAGATCACCGACGGCGGGTATTTGCGAGTGCAGATGGACGGCAACGGCCCGCGCCGCCCGCTCTGGGACCAGTTTCACGAGGGCCAGCGCATCCTGATCATGACCGGCGATCCAGCCACGTCGCGACGGGTGCACATGGTGCCCGGCGTGTTCGCCGTGCGCAGCGTGCACCTGTGGCGCGGGCGCGCGCCGCATCCTGGCGCGACGACCATCGAAGACCTGTGGCTCGACGTCGGCGCGCAGAACAGGGCCGAGGTGGCGGCCATGGGCATCCGGCTGCTCGACCCCGTGTTCCGCGATCTGCCGCCGTGGCGTGTCGGAGACCGCGTGGTCGGCCCCGAAGCGTCGTCGCGCGCCGGATGCGCGGCGGTGGCGGCGGCGGCGCAGGCCAGCCCCACGCTGGGCAAGACCATATTTGTGATCTCGGCGCAACGCCGTTTCAACTGGGCCGGGCTGTCGGGCGTGCTGGCCCGCACCGGGCACGTCGACTCGCTCACCGTGGTTGACGACGCGCCGGTCCGCGAGGCCGACACCGCGGCCATCACGGAGGGCCCGTTCCGCGTCAACGCGCCGGCCGGTGTGACCATCGGCTACGCGCGCGCGTTGAGCGTCCGCGCCACCGATGCCGGTACACTCATCGAGCGCGTTGCCGACGCCGACCTGCGGACGCTGTTCGTCCGCGTGGCGGCGGCCGCCGGCGTTTCCGCGCCAGCCGCGCCCCTGATGCCCGACGCCGCGCTTCCGGTGGTGGCCGAGGCGCATGACCGTCTGACGCCGTACGCCGACCTCCTCGCCCGACTCTCCGACCGCTATGCGGTGTCGGGGCACGAGGCGCCGGTCCGCGACGTCGTGCGGGCCGCCATGCCGGCGTGGGCCCGTTCCGTCGCCACGGTGGACACCGCGGACAACCTGTACGTGGCGGTCGGTCCCGACCGCGACACCGTCGTCGTCGTCGCCCACATGGACGAGATCGGCTTCGACGTGGCGGGAATCGAACCGGACGGGCGCGTGGCGCTCCGCGCACGGGGGGGCTTCATCGGAACCCTGTTCACCGGGCAGCCGGCGTTACTCCACCGCGACGGCGACGACCAGGGGTCGGTATCGAAGCGCGACTGCGTGGCCACGAGCGCGTCGGCGCTGCGGGGCGTATTCGAGATCCCAGATGCGACCACGACGGGGCCCAGCGGCCGCGCCGGTGCGCCCGTGGCGTACGCATGGTTCGGGCCCGATCCGACGGCCCTCGGCATCCGGGCGGGAATGACCGTCACCGGCTACAAGTGCGCGACGCGGCTCGGGCGGTACCGGTTCAGCGCGCGCTCGATCGACGACCGCGCCGGCGACACCGCGCTCCTCTTCGCCATGCGCGCCACCGATCCGAAGAAGCTCGATCACAAGGTGATCTTCGCCTTCTCCACGCGCGAGGAGATCGGGCTCGACGGCGCGGCCGCGCTGGCCGCGGAGTTCGGCGTGTCGGTGCGGCGCGTGCTCGCGGTCGACACCTTCGTCTCGTCGGATTCGCCGCTCGAGACGTCGCGGTTCGCGGACACGCCCATCGGCGATGGCGCCGTGGCGCGGATGCTCGACAACTCCAGCGTCACGCCGCCCGCCGAGTTCGCGCGCCTCGTGCGCCTCGCGCAGGCCCACCACATTCCGCTGCAGTACGGGACGACGAACGGCGGCAACGACGGCTCCGAGTTCGTGCGCTACGGCGTGCCGGACGTGCCCATCGGCTGGCCGTTGCGGTATAGTCACTCGCCCGCCGAGTTGATCGATCTGCGGGACGTCCGCTCGCTGGCGAGGCTGGTGGCGGAGGCGGTAGGACCGTAGGACCATAGGACCGTAGGACCGTAGGACCGTAGGACGGATAACTGCGAACGCCGTCTACCGTCCTACCCTCCTACCTTCCTACCCTCCTACCGTCCTACGTTTCAATTCCCTGACCATCTGAATCTTGCTCACAATGCCTCTCGCTTTACTCTCGGTCTCCGACAAATCCGGCCTCGTCGAATTCGCCCAGGGGCTCACCGCCCTCGGGTGGGAACTCATCTCCACCGGCGGCACGAGCCGAACGCTGCGCGCGGCGGGGCTCAAGGTGCGCGACGTGAGCGAGGTGACCGGCTTTCCGGAAATGCTCGACGGGCGGGTGAAGACGTTGCATCCCGTGGTGCACGGCGGGCTGCTCGCCCGGCGGGATCTGCCCGAGCACATGGCGGCCCTGGCCGAACACCACATCGCGCCCATCGATCTCGTGGTCGTGAACCTGTACCCGTTCCGCGAGACGGCGGCGAAGGTCGGGGTCAGCGCCGAGCACGTGATCGAGAACATCGACATCGGCGGACCGAGCATGCTGCGGTCGGCGGCCAAGAACTTCGCGTCGGTGTACGTGGTGGTCGACCCCGCCGACTATGCGCGGGTATTGGCCACGCTGCAGGCGGGCGACGACGATCTCGACCTGCGGCGCGACCTCGCCGGCAAGGTGTACGCGCACACGGCCAGCTACGACGCGGCCATCGCCACCTGGTTCGCACGCGAGCGGGGCGAGCTATTCCCGCAGACCGTGGCGATGAGCTTCGAGTTGGCGCAGCCGCTACGCTACGGCGAGAACCCGGGCCAGGCGGCGGCGTTCTACGTCGAGCGCCCCGGCGCCGGCCTCGCCGCGCTCACGCAGAAGGGCGGCAAGGAACTCTCGTTCAACAACCTCATCGACCTCGAGGGAGCGCTGCTGGCCATCGAACCGTTCGGCACCGAGACGGCGTGCGTCATCACCAAGCACACCACGCCGTGCGGCCTGGCCGTGGGCGCTACGGCGCGCGAGGCCTACGAGAAGGCGCTGGCCTGCGATCCGGTATCGGCGTTCGGGTCGGTGATCGCCTTCAACGTGCCGGTGGACGAGGAGACCGCCAACATCGTGGCCAGCCTGTTCGTGGAGTGCATCGTGGCCCCGCGCTTCGACGAAGCGGCCGTGGAGGTCCTGGGGCGCAAGAAGAACCTGCGCGTGCTGGAGGGCAAGGCGGCCTGGCCGCCGCACAGCCTGGATTACAAGCGCGTGCGCGGCGGCGTGCTGGTGCAGGAGCGGGCGCCAGGCGTGATCGACGACGCCGGCTGGACCGTGCCCACCAAACGGAGTCCGACCACGGAGGAGCTGGCGGACCTGCTGTTCGCGTGGCGCGCCGTGGCGAGCGTGAAGAGCAACGCCATCGTGCTCACCCGCAACGGCGCCACCATCGGCATCGGCGCCGGCCAGATGTCCCGCGTCGACGCGTCGTTCCTGGCGGCGCACAAGGCACGCAGCCAGGGGCACGACACGAACGGCGCGGTCATGGGTTCCGACGCGTTCTTTCCCTTCCGCGATGGCGTGGATCAGGCCGCCGAGGCGGGAGTCAAGGCCATCATCCAGCCCGGCGGCAGCGTGCGCGACGCCGAAGTGATCGCCGCCGCCGACGAGCACGGGATGGCGATGGTGTTCACCGGCAAGCGGCAGTTCCGCCACTAGGTTGGCGCCGATCTCTACTTGAACGCCGCGAACCCCACCATGTTGCCGCCCGGCTCGCGCACATAGATCTCCGTGCTGCCATAGAAGGTCCGATGGCGCGCCTTGACCACAGGCGCACCGGCCACCGCGCGTTCCACGGCGTCGATGTCGTCCACCGTGAGGAACAGCGTGACCGAATGGCCATCGAGTTCCGGAGCGAGCGACGGGTTGTCGGCGATCACGCTGGCCCGGGTCTGATACATCACCTCGATGCCCGCGCGCTTGAGGCTGGCAAAGACCAGCGCGCCGTCGGGCCCTGGTACCCGGTTCTCCACGGCGAACCCGAACCGGTCCGTCCAGAAGGCGAGACACGGCTCCACGCGCTCGACCACGAGCACGGGGGTGAGCTGATCGAGACGCGGGAGATGAGCGGACTCGGAACTCGCGGCGGCGTTCATGGTAAGGACTCCAGGCTCGTAGAGGGGGAAGCGGCAGGCGCAGACGGAAGGACGATCATACCGAACAAATACCGAAATTACAAGCCCGGCGCACCCGCCGGTGGCGACGGCGAAACTCGCGCGATCGTCAAGGGATCCTGACGTGTCCTTCCCTTTCCTAACTCACGGTCCTGCCACATCTTTGGTGTAACCTGACACGCCCCGCCCACCGGCGGGGCGCGTGCTGTCCGAATCCTTACCGACCGTCATGGCGACCAACGCAAAGCCCGAACTCGACTATCGCCCATCCTACCTGGCTGCCACGATCGCGGGTGCGATGGTCTTCCTGCTCTACCTGGTCACCCTCGCGCCGACCACCGCGATGTGGGACACGAGCGAATACCTTGCCGCCGCGTACACCCTCGGGCTGCCCCACCCACCGGGCAACCCGCTGTTCGTGCTGTTGGGACGCGTGATGTCGCTGCTGCCCATCGCCGGCTCGGTGGCGATGCGCATCAACATCTTCGCGGCATTCTGCAGCGCCGTCGCGGCGACGATGTGGTTCCTGACCACGGAGCGCGTGCTCGTGGGCTGGTTCCCTGAGCGGTGGCGCCGGATTGTGGGAGCGAGCGTCGCGACGATCATCGGGGCCACGGCGTTCACGGTGTGGAACCAGTCGGTGGTCAACGAGAAGGTGTACACCATCTCGCTGGCCGGCATCGCCATCATCTCGTGGCTGATGATCCGCTGGTGCGACGATCCGGAGGCCCCGAAGTCCGACAGGACCATCGTGCTCGTGGCGTACCTGCTCGGGCTGGGCTACGCGAACCACATGGCCGGCATGCTGGCGGCGCCGGCGGTGGGCCTGGCGATCATCGTCCGTCGTCCGCGCTACCTCCTGCGCTGGAAGCTCATCCTGGCGTCGCTGCTCGCCCTGGGGTTCGGCATCACCCCGTTCGCCACGCAGCCCATCCGCTCGGCGTTCTTCCCGCCCATGAATGAGGGCGAGCCGACGGCCTGCACGCACGGACTCCATCTCAGCTGTACGTTCAGCAAGGGCACGTACGACGCCTTCATGTACAACTTCAACCGCGGGCAGTACGGCAAACCCGCGTTGGGCGACCGCCAGGCCCCGTTCATCCAGGGCCAGGTGGGCATGTGGTGGTGGTACTTCAAGTGGCAGTGGATGCGCGACGCGCTCGATCGGCATCCCGGCGTGCAGAGCCTGCTGGCGGCGATCTTCCTCGTCCTCGGGCTGTTCGGCGGCTGGGTGCACTACAAACGCGACCGACGAAGTTGGTGGTATTTCGCTTCGCTCATGTTCACCGTCACGTTGTGCCTCATCTACTATCTGAATTTCAAGTACGGGGCCTCGCAGTCGCCGGAGTTGGGCAACTCGGTGGCGCGCGAGGTTCGCGACCGCGACTACTTCTTCATCTGGAGCTTCTCGCCGTGGGGGGTATGGGCGGCCCTCGGGCTGATGTACGTGTGGGAGTCGCTCGGCTCGCTCGTCGGTACCGAGAAGCAGAAGGTCGGGGGCGAGACGGTCGAGATGCCCACCCGCCGGGGGTGGATGTTCGGGTCGCCGGTGTTGCTCGTGGCGATCATCCCGCTGTTCGCCAACTGGCAATGGGCGTCGCGCGCCGGCCAGACGGACGTGCGCGACTTCGCGGTGGACATGCTCAATTCGGTTGAACCATACGGCGTGCTCGTGGTGGTCGGCGACAACGACACCTTCCCGCTCTGGTTCGCCCAGGACGTCCTGGGCGTGCGCAAGGACGTGGTCGTGGCCAATACGTCGCTGCTCAACACCGACTGGTACGTGCGGCAACTCATCCGGCGGCCCATCTATACGTACGATAAGGCCGCCGGCCCGGCCATCTACCGCAACACCGATTGGCCCAAGCCCACGCGCAGTCCACTCAACATGACGATGGCGCAGGCAGACGCGGTGCCGGAGTACGTGCCCATTCCGCGCACCACGACGTACTCGCTCGGCCCCATCCAGGCGACGATCGATCCGAAGAACCTGCCGCAGGACGGCAACGGCACCGGCTACCTCGACCGGGCGGCGATCTTCGTGCTGCGCATGATCGCTGATTCGTACAACGACCGGCCGATCTACATCAGCCGCACGGCCGGCAATTACGCCCAGACGTTGGGACTGGGCAACAACACGCTCACCCAGGGCCTGGCCGACAAGGTCTTCATCCCCACCAAGGGCATGGGGCCCGACACGGTCCAGGTGGAGGGCGCCGGCTACATGGACGTGAGGCGCACGCGCACGCTGTGGGACAGCGTGTTCGTGGCCACCAAGTCGCTGCCGCGGCGGAACGGCTGGGTGGACCAGCCCTCGATCGGCATCCCGTACCTCTACATCGCCACGGGGATCGAGCTGGCCCAAACGCTGCAGGCAATCGGCCAGCCACAGGACGTGCCGCGTGTCATGGGCGACACGAAGGCAATCATCGACGCGCTCAATCTCCAGTCGATGTTCTCGTCGCTCCAGACGCCGCCGCCGATACCCACAGTGCCGACGGGGGACTCGGCGGTGGGAGCGCCGGTCAAGAAGAAGTAGGAGCGTGGGAAGGTAGGAGGGCAACGACGAACGCTGTTCCTCTCCTACTTTCCTTCCCTCCTATCGTCAAACCAGCTTGAACGGCAGCGCGGCGTTCACCGCCGTGCGAACGGCGTCGAGGGCGGCGTTGATCGCGGCTTCGGCGTCGAGCACGCCAAGTCCTTTTGCCGTCATGAGCACCGTACGGCTCGCGCCCCGCTGGATCTGCATGTGCAGCGCCGCCTCCTCCGGCGTGATGCGGCCCGCCGCCGCCAACGCCTCGATGGTCACGATTGCCTGCGCGATCTTCTTGAACTCGCCTTCGGCATACGCCCGGATGACGGGCGTCTTCTTCTCGAGCACCGCCAACGCGGCGCTCAGCATCGAAGCGGCCAACCGCCCTGCGTCGAGACTCACGATCTCCTCCGGGTCAGACCCCACCCTGGTCCACGGTCAGCCGCCTCGTTTCTTGGCGAGTTCCAGCCGCAGAATGGCTTCGAAGCTCTGGTCGATGGCCTGCCGGTCGAGGGCCAGGCCGACGGAATCCATGCACACCGCCGGCGTCCGCGCACCCGCCAGGCGATGCAGATGCTCCAACGCCGCGAACTCCACGGTATCGAGCACCGCGATCTGGTCGGTGGTCGCCGCGTTCCCCGCCCCCCGGGCGCGGTTGCGCATGGCCAGCGCGTTGAGCGCCGAGTGCACGGCGGTGTAGAACTGCCGGTGCGCGGCGAACAGGCAGGCCGGCGCCGACTGCCGCGCGAGCGCCGTCAGCGAGTCGTCCACCAGCTTCTGCAGCGCCGACACGTCGCGGTCGGTCGTCTCGTCGTAGTCGCTCACGAGGCGCACGGTCGTGCAGCCGGCCGCGATCAGCCACGCCCAGGCCAACGCGTGGCGCCGGGCGGCGTGTGGGAACGTCACCATCGGACGCGTCCATCCATTGGGGGTGCGGCCAACATAGGAAATTTGTGATACCGGCGCAAGCCGCCCGGCCCGCGCGGGTTGCGGGGGGGCCGGTCACGCGGATCCAGCACCCCGCCGCGCGGCGCCGGGGGAGTGGTTATCGCGACGGCGCGCGTGTGGCGCTGGCACCGCGTGTGCTGCCCCCCGGCGCCACCGAGTGTGCGCCGAGCCGCACGCCGTTCACGGTCGTCCCGTACCGCGACATCGGCGAATCGTGGTACAGCGCGCGCGTCTTCTCCACCGAGCCGGCAAAGCGAGGGTCCTGCGGCCGCTCGTGGCCATCCATGAATGCGGCAACGTCCCACGCGTCCTGGTCGCTCAGCGTGCCGCCGAGTCCCAGCGGCATGTTGGCCTTGATGAATCCGGCGGCGTTATTGACGACGGCCATCCCCGCGCCCCAGTTGAACGACTCCGGGCCCCACAGGGGCGGGAACACCTGCGCGCCCCCCGCGCGCTGGCCCTGTCCGCCGGCGCCATGGCACAACGCGCAATGCTGCGCGAACACGGTGGCCCCGCGCGCGTCGTCGGGAGGCAGCGCCGGCCCGGGCACCTTCGGATACCCCCGCCCCGCGATCGCCTCGTTCACCCGCGCCCCCGTAGCCAGCCAGTACGCATAGCTCTCGAGCGCCACCAGCACCGAATCACCGAGCGGGGGCGCCTTGCCGTTCATGCTGAACCGGAAGCACCCCTGCATGCGCTCCTGGAAGGTATTCACGTGTTTGTTCTTGCTGCGGTACGCCGGATAGCTGACGTACGCCGCCCACAACGGCGCCGAATTCGGCAACCGGCCGGCGTCGAGGTGGCAGTTGGCGCAGGTGAGCACGTTACCGGTATACTTTTTTGCATATAGGCCGGTCTGCTCGAAGATCAGTTGGCCGCGCCGCACCTCCTTGCCGAATTCGTCCGCCGGCATGGCGGAGTCGGGAGGCGGGGTGAAGGCGGCCGCACCGGGGGGCGGCGCGGGGGAAGCCGCCGGGATGCGCGGCGTGGCGGAAGTCGCCGGGCCCGGTGGCGCGGGGTGCGACCCCGACCACCAATAGGCGACCCCGCCCACCACGACGACCACCGCGACCACCACCGCGACCGAGGTGGAGACTCTCATGGGCGGCTCCCGCCGGCGAGTCCCGGTGCGGGGGAGCGCGTCGGATAGTAGGCCGCCACCGCGGCGATGTCGGCGTCCGTGAGGCGGCCGGCGATCGCCGACATCAGCGAGAGCGGGCCGGGCGGCCGCGTCCCTTGTTGGTAAGCGTGGAGCTGATTGCTCAGGTAGATCCACGGCTGTCCCGCCAACGGCGGCACGGCGGCCCCGACCCCCACCCCGCCGGGCCCGTGGCACTGGTCGCACGCGGGCAGACCCGTCGCCCACCGGCCGCGGGTGGCCAGGATCTCCCCCAGCCGCAGGTTCGCCCCGCCCGGCATCGTGTCCCCCGATGCGGACGCCGGCACCACGCGCGCCACCGGCAGCCTGCTCACGTACGCGGCCACCGCCTCGCGCTCGGCGGGCGAGAGCAGGGACGCCACCGGGTGCATCACGGCGTCGTTGCGTGCACCGCTCACGTAGGCGTCGAGCTGCGCCAGGACGTAGGCCGAGTCCTGACCGGCGAGCCGCGGCGAGGCCATGGCCGCGAGGCCCATGAGTTGCGGTCCGTGGCAGCTCACGCATGGGGGAACGCCGCGGGCGGTGCCCTGGTGCACAATCTCCGCGGCGCCGGCCGGCGACACTTTCTGTCCGAGGGCACCCCGCACGCCGAGCGCGCTCGCCGCCAGCGCGAGTACGCACTGACGCACATGCGTCATCGTCCCATGACTAGTTCGCGTCGGCCGGCGCCGGTTTGAAGCCATAGCGCTCAAAGATCGCCAACGCGGTGGGCGAACGCAAAAAGGCCACCCAAGCGCGGGCGGCCGCCGGGTGCTTCGCGCCTTTGACCATCGCAGCGGCATACACCGCCGTGGTGTTGTCCTGCGCGGGAATGTCCACATGGCCGATCGGGTGCCCGGCCTGCTCCTGAAAGATCGCCTCCGACTTCCAGGTGATGCCGGCCTCGGCCCGGCCCTGCATCAGGAAGAGGGGCGACTGCCGATGATGGATCTGCGTCAACACCGTGCTCCCGTCCTTCACCTTCGTGTCGTAGACCATCTGCACCAGAGCCGGGCCGCCCGCCTTGTTCAGCGTGCTCTCGATCTGGCGCGCCACACCCTCCCACTGCGGATTCGGCATCACCAGGCGCACGCCGGGTCTGCCCAGGTCGGCCACCGTCCTGATGCCGGCCGGATTGCCCTTCGGCACCATGATGGTCAGGTCATTGGTCACGTACGGCACCGCGGGTCCCACGAGCTTGCCGGCCTGGATCTGCTCGTCCACCTTCTTGAGCCCCGCGGCGTAGACGTCGGGCGCGACCGTCCACGTCATATTGCCGACGGTGATCGTGTTGCCGGCGTCCATCATCTTGACCAGGAGACCGGGCGGGATCGTGATATAGTAGATGCGGCCGCGCAGGTCGGGGTGCTCCGCCTCGAAGGCCTGCACCAGCGGCGCCATGGCGAAGAAATAGTTGCCGCCCACGAAGATCACGAGCTGGGGGTCGTCCAGACTGCCGTGGAAGTCCGGCAGGTTGTCCACCTCGGGCACCGTGAACTCGAGTCCCTTGGCCACGGCCGGATTATTGTCGCCGTGCGACCAGGGAGGATAGATGGCCTCGTCGTGGGGCGCCGCTGGCGGCCTGGCCACGCCGGCCCCCTGGCGGGCGCAGCCCCCGGCGGCGCCCGCCACGCACATCAGCAACGCCAGCATACGTGTGGGGCGCCGGATCATCAGAGCTCCTTGATGGGGCGACAGGATGCGGCGACCGCCGTCGCCGCCCGGTTCACATGCTGACCAGCGCGTACCCCTCATTCTGCAGGATCACCAGCGTCGAGAGCGCCGACAAGGCCACCGAGACGTCAGGGTTCAGATCGGCCGGCGTGAATTGGAACTCACCGAGCGCGTTGCCGCATACCTTGACGTCCACGCCGGCCTTCTTCAGCGCTTCGATTATGGCGAGGTTCGGATTGGCGTGCCCGTACTTGGCCTGGAATTCGTCGGCCCCGAGCACGATGGGCGTGGCCGGCCCATGGACGATCACGACGAACTTCAGGTGACTGAGCGAGGTGCCGACGGCGGCGAATGCATTGACCGTGCGGGCGACCTTCTCGAGCCCCGGGTTCACCTGGTCCTCCTTGGCGGGCTGCGTGAGATCGAACACCGCCTTGTACGTGGTGTTGGCGTCGGGCCTCACACCGGCCTGCGGCCACACGTGGACCGGGCCGTAGTCCTTGATCGCGGGGTACGTCCAGAAGCCGGCCGGCTGCTGGGCGGCAGCCGTGGACGCCACGGCCACCATGGCGACGAGAGCGAGAGCGAAAGCGCGGACGTGCATCACGGTCCTCCGAGGAGACGATTCGCGAGCGTCAGATACCCAACTATCTGCGCATGTAGGCAACTAATGCAAGAACCTACGCATCCGGTTCCCGGCCGCAATCGGCGAATCTGTAACGAAATCCCGGCCCGGCACGCGCAGGTCGAGCCACTCCTCCGAGAGTCGGGTGTACGGCCACTGCTGAGCCGGCGCGGCGCGGTCGTTGTGCGGGGAGGTGGTCGTCGGTGCCACCTCCGGAGGGCGGGAGACGTGCGGCGGTCCATCCATTGTGCTCTATATCGCCCAGTTCAGCAGCTCCTGGTGTTCGACGGCCGGCCTCGTCCGGGGCGCTTCGGTTACACTTCAAATCGTACACACGACACCCCTTACACGCCGCATACCGAAGAGGGAGCAGGCATGCCCGTACAGACTGAACAGCCGTCCGCCGCCGCGGCGGGACAGTTCGCGATCGGCGGCGACATGACCGTCAACCGCCTCGGGTTCGGCGCCATGCGCGTCACGGGCCCGGGGATCTGGGGCAATCCGGCAGACCCGGCCGCGGCGCGCGAGACGCTGAGACTCTTGCCCGAACTCGGCGTGGACTTCATCGACACCGCCGACGCCTACGGCCCGTCCGTAAGCGAGGACCTCATCCGCGAGACGCTGCACCCTTACGCGGGGCTCGTGATCGCCACCAAGGGCGGGCTCACGCGTACGGGGCCTGATAAGTGGCCGCCTTCGGGCCGGCCCGAATACCTGCGGCAGTGCGTCGTGATGAGCGCCCGGCGGCTGGGCGTGGAGCGCATCGACCTCTGGCAGCTGCATCGCATCGACCGCAAGGTGCCGCGCGACGAGCAGTTCGGGGTGATCGCCGACATGCAGAAGGAAGGGCTCATCCGGCACGCCGGGCTGAGCGAGGTGACCGTGGAGGAGATCGAGGCGGCGCGGAAGTTCTTCACGGTCGCGACCGTGCAGAACGAGTACAACGTTGCCACGCGCAAGAGCGAAGCGGTGCTCGAGTATTGCAGCAAGCACCAGATCGGCTTCATACCCTGGTTCCCACTGGCGGGCGGCAAGCTGGCGAAACCGGGGTCGGCGCTGGACAAGATTGCCAACCGGCTGGGCGCCACCGCCGGCCAGGTGGCACTCGCCTGGACGCTGCGGCGGTCCAAGGTGATGCTGCCCATTCCGGGCACCGGCAATCCCGAGCATTTGCGAGAAAACGTCGGAGCCGCCCGCGTGAAGCTGTCCGATGACGACTTCGCCCGCCTCGACCGCGGCGGGCGGTAGCCGGGCGAAACCGGAGACCCACCCCATTCCCGACTCCAGGCGATGACGACCGATCCCAGCGCCGAACTGGAGCGCTCCGACCCAGCGAAGTCGCCACGGCGGATGGCGGCCCTGCACGATTTCTGGGTGAGGCGCCGCCGCCTGTTCTGGATGCTGCATTCCGCGTGGGCGCTGCTCACGGGGACCGCCGTCGTGATCATCGCGCGCGAGCGGTATCACCTGGTGCTCTGGGTGGTGCTGTTCCTTGTTTTCACGTGGTTGTCCACGCTGTTCTTCGGGCGCGGCGCCGGCGCCGAACCGGCATGGCTGCCCGGCGTGGACCGGCGCCGGGCGCCTCCCACCATGGCGCACGAGGTCACGTCGTACTTCACGCGCGTCATGTATCAGGAGACGTTGTTCTTCCTCCTGCCGTTCTACACGTACTCCACGGTGCTCGACTCGCCCGACGTGCTTTTCCTGGGATTGCTGGGCGGGCTGGCGGCGTTCTCGTGCATCGATCTGGTGTTCGATCGCTGGCTGCGCACGCGGCCGATTTTCGGCCTCACGTTCTTTGCCGTGGTGGCGTTCGCGGCGCTCAATCTGCTCCTGCCGCTCGTGTTCGGCCTCCGTCTGCGTTTCGCGACGCCGGCGGCCTCCCTGCTTGCGCTTGCCGCGGCCGTCCCGCTCGCCCACCGGACCATTGCCACGCCGGGCGGCCGCCTGCGGCTCGCGCTCGCGGCTGTGGCGTTCGTGGCGCTGCCCGTGGGCTTTCCCGGGCTCGTGCCACCGGTACCGCTGCGGCTGCAGCGCGCGACGTTCAGCTCGAGCATCGACCAACGGACACTTGCCCTCGGCAGCGCGCTGAGTTCTCCGGTCTCTTCGGCGGTCGTCGGGCCCGTTCTGGTGGTGGTCGTGGAGGTGTTTGCGCCGTCGGCCCTCCCGGCGCAGGTGGTGCTCGACTGGACGCGCGACGGCATCAGCCTTCATCAATCGCGCGACATCGAGATCGTAGCGCGCCGGTCCGGCTTCCGCGTGTGGGACAGCTGGCGCTCGCCCACCGGCAACATCCCGCCGGGTAAGTACGAGGTGGTGCTGCGCACCCAGGGCAACCGTGTGTTTGGTGTCGCCAAGCTGACAGTGGTGGGCCCATAGATGACGTCCAGGACCCGTCGATCGTCCCGGGGCTGGTGCAACCGCAGTTTCGCGGTATGATTGGCCAGGCCACCGACGGACCGCTTGCGTTCGCCCCGGGTATATCTCAGTGGACGACCCGATGGGCTTCCCGCCCCGCAAGGAGTGCGTACTGATTCACCACATCAAGAGCATCCGCACCTCGGGCACCATCATGCCCAGTTCACGGTACCTGGTGAATCGGCTGGTGTCGGGGATCGACTTCGCGCGCGCCACCGACATCGTGGAATTCGGGATCGGAACGGGGTGCGTGACGCGGGAACTCCTCCGCCGCATGCGCCCTGACGCGCGACTGATATCGCTGGAGATCAACCCGGCGTTCGTCGAGGTGGGCCGCCGGATCGGCGACTCGCGTCTCACCGTGCGGCACTCGTGCGCGAGCGCGCTGCCCGCGGTGCTCGCGGAGGAAGGGATCGACCGGGTGGACGCCGTGGTGTCGAGCCTGCCTCTGAAGATCATGGACCAGGACGTCGTGGATCGCATTCTCGACGTGAGTCGGGAGTGCCTGCGCCCCGACGGGCGCTTCGTGCAGTACCAGTACAGTCTGAGCCACTACAAGAAGCTGGCCGCCCGGTACGCCACTGTGGGCGTGCGATTCACGGCGCGGAATACGCCGCCGGCATTCGTGTACGAATGCACCGGCACGTACGGGCGCGCGCCCCAGCGCGTGCGGCTGCGGCCGTCGGTGGCGGCTGTCTACGCGGGCGCGCTGGCCGCGGCGGGCATGATGATCCGCGCCGTGCAGGGCAATTGACGCCGGTCAGTGGCTCTGGAAGGCCGTCCCCACGAACCCGCCCGACTTGTACGCGTAGACCATGGACGAGTCGGGGTAGTTGACCACCTCGAACGATCCCGGGTGGCCCGCGGTCGGTTTGGAGACATACACGCCCACCGCATCGGCGTCGTACACCGGGTAGCGAGCCACCTCGACCGCCCAGGGCTTCTTGCCGTTCATGATGGCGATCACGTGGAGCGCCGAGTCGCCGGGCACGGCGCCTTCGACCGCCACGTCCTGCGTGCCGTCGCCGTCGAAGTCGCCGATCGTGGCGAACATCGCCTGCAGGCCGCCGCCAGAGAGGGCCGCGGCCTGGCTCACGTCGGAACGGAAGGAATCGGTGCGCACGGACTTGAACCCCGGGGCCACCGCGTCGAGCGCCTGCTGCATGCCCGCCGGCAGTTGCAGCACGAACCCCACCGTGGCGAACTGGAGCTGAGGGTCGGGCGGCTTGGACGAGCAGGCGGCGAGCGCAAGCACGAGCGCGGACAAACGCAGGGCGGACTTCATCGAGCCTCCGGGAGTGGCGAGTGGAATGTCGGGGTCCCGGGGGGCGGGCGGCAAACGGTTCCAATCCGGCGACTGCTGGCGGCGGCTCCGTGTAACAAACGTCTAGGTCACGCGGGCTTCCATTCGATTGGCCCTCGACCGAACGCTGCCGACCCCTTGATCGTCAAACGCGTGACCATCAAGGGGCAGGCCGGCGCCGAGCGCTGCCGAGGATCGGCCGCGCGTCGCGCTCCGCTAGGTCCAATGGCCGTCGACGTAGTACCAGCCGCGGTCCCCGTGCTCCCACTGTCCCTTCGTCCAATCCCGCTTGCCGCGCTCGGGCCGCTGCCAACTGCCGTCATGCCACGCGTAATCGTTGCCGTTCGCGGCCCAATGCCCGCCCACCCACACGTCTTGGTTGTCCGGCCGCTGGGGAATCATTTCGGAGCGGTCCGGCGGTGGCTGGCGCGATACGAACGATACGGAGACCAGCTCCCCGCCGTGGCGCATCCCTGGGTACGCGCACGCACTCACGGTGGCCAGCAAGGTCAGCCCGACCAATACGCGAGCAGTAGTTGAAGTATGCACTCTCATTCTCCAGCGTGGTCGCGTCTTGGCGCGACGCCTGTACGACATCTTGAGCTTCTGCTGAAGAAGTAGCGTCCCGTGTTCAGCCCCACCATCGCACGAATGGGGTAGGGCCGGCCCGTGCGCCGAACCGCGCGGGCCGGCCATCGTCGTGACCGGAGCGTGGGGCTACGGCTGCACCGCCTCCCCACCCGCCAACCCCGCGAGCCCCCGCGCGGCCATCGCCTTGTTGAACGCCGCGAAGGCGCCGGTCAGAAAGTCGTTGAACCCCTGCAACGCCGCGTGATATTCGGGATCGAGCATGGTCATCTGGTCCCGCTGCGCCTGGGTCGGCGCCTGGTCGCTGCCCTCGGCGATGGCCTCCAACGCCGACAGGTGCTCGCGGATGCGGTCCGGCACGCGAACCGTCGATTCGATCGCCTGTGGATTGCTGGTGATGTTCGCCTCCACCGCGTTCATCGCGTCGTCGAGCGTCCGAACCGCGGCGTCCACCGGTTCCGCGTTGGGCGTGCCCTTCACGGCGCCGTCCAGCGCCGCGGCCTGCGCCCGCATGCCGTCCAACCGGTTCAGCACCACGTCGAGCTGCGAGAGGTCGTGCATCAGCGAACCCGTGAAGGCGTATTGCGCCTGGAGGTCGGCCTGCGCCACGTGCGAGCGCGGATCGTTCACGACCTCGAACTTCTGCGATTCCGTATGGCCGCCCACCGTGAGCGTTGCCGTGTACGTGCCGGGAGGCAGCGGGGCGCCGGCCTGGGGGCCCTTGTTGAACTCCTTGGCGCCGTTCCAGCGCACCGGTCCCGTGGCGCGGAGATCCCAATAGATGCGGTGCATCCCGGCTTCCGTCGGCACCCAGGGCGCTCCGCTCGGCTTGGCCACGGTGTCGGCTCTGGGCTGTTCCGGCGTGCTCACGCCGGTCGGCATGCTCTCATCCGGCGCCGTCGCGCCGGGCCCCAGCTCGCGCGTGCCTTCCATGGTCCTCACCACATGCCCGGCCGCGTCGGCGATGACCAGCTTACCGGGCGCCTTCGCGGAATCGCCCAGGTAGTACGTGATCATCGCGCCGTACGCCGGGTTCTGACCATAGAACGCGCCATCGCCCATCGGCTCCACCTCGGACCACGGCCAGAATCGATGGGCCGTCCGGATGGGGAAGAGATGCAGCGGCGCCCGGCCGATCTCGGGCGTGAACTGCTCCAGCGGCGTCATATCGTCGAACACCCACACCGACCGGCCGTGCGTAGCGAGGATCAGGTCGTTCTCTTCGGGCTGGATGTCCATATCGTAGATCGAGACGTTCGGCAGCCCCAGCCCCATCAGATACCAGTGCGCGCCGCCGTCCCAACTCGCGTACAGGCCGTTCTCGAGTCCGGCGTAGTACATGCGCGGGTTCTTCGGGTCCTGCATCGCGGAACGCGCGTACACATCGGCCGGCAGGTTCCCCACGATCGAGCGCCACGTCTGGCCGTAATCGCTCGTTGCATAGACGTACGGCTTGAAGTCGCCGCTGAAGTGCCGGTCCACGGCGATCACCGCCTGGCCGGCATTCGTGGCCGATACCTTGATCGACTCCACGCGCCCCCACGCCGGCAGGGCCGGGACGTGGCTCGTGACGTTCGTCCAGTGCGCGCCACCGTCGCGTGTCACCTGCACCAGGCCGTCGTCGGTGCCCACCCAGAGCACGTTGGAATCGCTCGGCGCCGGCGTGACGATGAGAATGGCGTCGTACGCCTCGGCGCCCGAGTTGTCCTTCATCACGTCCCCGCCCGACGAGCCCTGCTTGCTCTTGTCGTTCATCGTCAGATCGGGACTGATCGGCTTCCAGGTGCGGCCATGGTCGCCGCTGCGGAACACCACGTTGGCGCCGGCGTAGAGCACGCTGGGGTTCTGCGGCGACACCGCGAAGCCCGACTCCCAATCCCAGCGATACTTCAGCTTGTCCACGCCCCCGCCCGAGAAATCCACCGGGTATGGTTCGATGTCGTGGACCTGCTGCGTGTTCCGGTCGAAGATCATCAGGAAGCCGTTCTGGGTGCTGTTGTAGATCAGGCGGTTGTCGTCGGGCGCCGGCACCGCGTAGATGCCGTCGCCGCCGTTGGTCGTGAACCAGTGGCGGTCGAGGATGCCGGTGGGGTCCTGGTTCCACCCCGGCCCGCACCACGCGCTGTTGTCCTGCAGGCCGCCGCACACCAGGTACGGGAACTCATCGTCGGCCGCCACGTGGTAGAACTGGCCGATCGCCAGGTTGTGCACGAACGCCCAGTGCGCGCCGTCATCCCGTGACAGGATGACGCCGCCGTCGTTGCCCTCGATGATCCGTCCCGAGCCCGAGGGATCGATCCAGATGGCGTGGTTGTCCACGTGATTCCGCTCGGCGATGGGCGTGAACGTCGCGCCGCCGTCGTGCGAGTCCATCAGGAACATCGACAGCGTGAACACGTGCTCGGGGTTCCTGGGGTCCACCGCGACGTGCGAGAAGTAGAAGGCGCGGACGTCCGCTTCCTGGTCCTTGCTCACCATCGTCCAGTTGGCGCCGGCGTCGTCCGAGCGCCACACCACGCCCTCGGTGGAGCCGATCACCGCGTACACCCGGTTGTGCTCGCTCGGCGCCACCGCCAGTCCGATCCTGCTCACCGGCGTCTCCGGCAGCCCGTGTCCGCTGAGCCGGGTCCAGCTGGAGCCCCCGTCGATGGACTTGTAGATCGCGTCCTCGGGACCGCCGTCGGCATAGCTCCAGGGCGTGCGACGAAACTTATATGTGGACGTATATATCACTTCGGGGTTCACCGGATCCATGGCGAGGTCGGCGGCGCCCACGTCCGGGGCGACGTACAGCACCTTCTGCCACGTGTGGCCGCCGTCGGTGGTGCGGAAGACGCCGCGCTCCGGGTTGTCCTGCCAGGGGCTGCCCATGGCCGCTACGAGCACCGTGTTCGGATCGTTGGGATCGATCACGATGCGCGCGATCTGCAGCGTGGCGCTCAGTCCCATGTTCGTCCAGTGCACGCCCCCGTCCGTGGATTTGTAGATGCCGTCGCCGTAGGAGACGTTGTTGCGGACGTTCGCCTCACCGGTTCCGGCCCAGACCACCTCGGGGTTCACCGGGTCCACCGCCAGCGCGCCGATGGACAGCACCGGCTGGTGTTGGAACTCGGCCGTCCACGTGATGCCGCCGTTGGTGGTGCGAAAAACCCCGCCGTCGGCCGTGCCCACGTAGTAGGTGTCGTTCTGGCCCGGCACGCCCGCCACCGCCGCCACCCGGCCGCCGCTGACCGCCGGCCCGATCTGCCGGAAGGAGATGCTCCGCGCGATCTTCATCGGAAGCAGCGTGCGTCCGTTCTGATCCGCCTGCTGCGGCGCCGCCGGGCGCGGCGTGATGATCTGTTGCGCGACGAGCGCGGCGGGCGTCGCGAGCGCGGCGAGCAGGGCCGCGGCGCTGAACGGGCGAACGGTGTGGATCATGGATCGCATGGGAGTGAAGTCCTGGCGTGGCGGATTGGCGCGACGGCCGTGAAGATCGCGCAATGATGTGCCCCGGGACGGGGGCCCCACATATAGTCGGCGCTGCCTGCTCCACGCCAGACCCGCGGATGGTGCCGGGTGGTCACCGGAGGCGGAACGACGCGGGTGCCCGTGGCGGCGCGGGGCCGCGCGCCGTTGCCCACGGGGGTTTTGGCTACGTATGTTCCGCCAATGGCGCGTCGCCATTCATCACGGGACGTCGCGGGCACCAAGCGCGCTCGACGGACGGGAGCATAATACATGGCGGGCAGGCAGCGCACGATCGCGATTCTCACGGGGGGAGGGGACGTGCCGGGTCTAAATCCGGCCATCCGCGCGATCACCATTCGCGCGCTGCGCGACGGCTGCCGCGTACTCGGCATTCGACGCGGGTGGGCCGGGCTCGTGGACTACGTGCCCGACGCCAAGGCCGACAACAGCGATCACGTTCAGGTGCTGTCGGAGGCCATCGTCAACCGCGCCGGCCGCACGGGCGGCACCTTTCTCCACACCGCGCGCGCGCGGCCGAGCCACCTGCCCCGCGAACGCGTGCCTGAGCACCTGAGCGGGTACGATGCGCCCATCAACGACGTGACCAAGGACGTGCTCTCGCACCTCGAGCACCTCGGCGTGGACGTGCTGATCCCCATCGGCGGCGACGACACCCTGAGCTACGCCAAGCGGCTGCACGACGAGGGTGTGAACATCGTCGCCATTCCGAAGACGATGGACAACGACGTGTACGGCACCGACTACTGCATCGGCTTCAGCACGTGCGTGACGCGCACCATCGAACTGACGCACCGGCTGCGCACGTCGGCCGGATCGCACGAGCGGTTTCTGGTCATCGAGGTGTTCGGGCGATACGCCGGCTTCACGGCGCTGCTGCCCACGATGGCCGGCGCGGCGGATCGCTGCGTGATTCCCGAGCACCCGGTGGACATCGAGCGGCTGGCGGAGCTGCTGACGGCCGACCGCAATCGGAATCCGAGCCGGTACGCCGTAGTGCTGGTGTCGGAGGGCGCGCGCCTGTCGACGCACGACACCATGACGTTCGAGAGCGAGGACGCCGATATGTTCGGGCACCGCAAGCTCGGCGGGATCGGGGAGCAGGTGGCGGCGGCGCTCAAGGCATCATCGCCCAAATACAATAAGGGTCAACCCATCGACATCGTGAACCAGCGACTCGGCTACCTCGTGCGGTCCGGCGACCCCGACGGGCTGGATTCGATCGTGCCGATGGCGTTCGGCAACCTGGCCATCGATCTGATCATGAAGCGGCAGTACGGACGCCTGGTGAGCATCCACCGCGGGTTCTACGACAGCGTGCCCATGGCGAACGTGACGTCGGAAAAGAAGGTCGTGAACGTCGCGAAATACTACGACACCGACCGGCTGCGGCCCATCTACAACTTCGATCACGCACCCCTGTTCATCGTGACCAGCGATTGACGCAGCCCGGTCGGTCCTTACCGAAGGCTTTCAACCGGGACAGCGCGCGATCCGACTGCTGCAAGATGCCATCGAGGCACCGCCGGACGTCGTCGAGCGGCGCCGCGGAGCGGGTGGGAGCGTGGCCAGGGCGATGGACGAAGCGATCGGAACGGCGGGACGCCGCGCCATCGCCCTGCACAACCGCGTGCCCCCCTGGCGAGCCCCGGCCATCCCTGAAACGGTCGCCCGGCAGTGCCAATTGTGCCCGGGCGGGTTTCCCATTATCCTTAGACAGGTAGGAACGGCGCCAACCGGCGTCGGACATCCCCGGGGTTGAATAGGGCCCGCAAATTTACGGGTCCTTTTCTCTTTGGGGGGCTCCCATCGGGAGGCCGTCGTGACGGCGTGATTCACGAACACACAGGTACGTCGGCCAGTACGGCAACACCGGACTCCGACACACCACATATCAGGAGTTCGACAATGCGTACGACCGGCACAGTGAAGTGGTTCAACGATGCGAAGGGTTTCGGTTTCATCACGCCCGCTGACGGCCAGAAGGATTGCTTCGTGCACCATTCGGCCATTCAGGGCGGCGGCTTCAAGTCGTTGGCCGAAGGCGAGAAGGTCGAGTTCGACATCGTGCAGGGCCAGAAGGGCCCGGCCGCTGAGAACGTGACCAAGCTCGGCAACTAAGCCGTTTCGCGGCCGCTTCGGCGGCCTGATCCACGCCCCGCGCGACCGTCAAGGTTGCGCGGGGCGTGGTGCGTTCGGGCCCCGCGTCGCCGCGGAAATTTCATGTTTTGTGAAATCTTAAGCCGGCGGCGGCCTGCGCGGCCGGCCTGGCGGGTGGCGTGGCGAGCGAAGACCCACGCATACTTCGCGAGTTACAGTCGACGGTCCCTGCTCCCGGGAGGTCCGTATGCAGTACCTGTTTCTCGGCGGTCGCGTACTGTACGGTGGGTTCTTCCTGATGGCGGGAGTCAATCACTTTCGTCGCGCCGGCACGATGGCGCCGTATACAGGATCCAAAGGGGTACCCGCGCCGCGCCTCGCGGTGCTCGTCTCCGGGTTGGTCATCGTCCTCGGCGGCCTGAGCGTGATCCTGGGGTTCCACCCCGCGTGGGGCGTCCTGTTGCTCACCGTCTTTCTGGTGCCGACGACGTTGCTCATGCACAACTACTGGGCGGCCACCGATGGCGCGGCGCGCCAGGCGGACCTGACCCACTTCATGAAGAACACGGCGCTGCTCGGCGCAGCCTGGATGCTGCTGTTCATCCCGCAGCCGTGGGCGCTCAGCATCCGGTGAAACCACCGGCGTAGAGGCACGGCCGCGCGGCGCATCGTGTCAGCCAGCGGCGGGTTCGAGGCCACCGAAGAAGCGCTGGTACACCACGAGGTAGCCGAACTGGAACATCGCCGCCACCACGAACGGCGCTGTGAGCCAGCCGTAGTGGAGCATCACGCCAGCGACGGCCGGACCGATCGCGCGCGGCACCTGGATGGACACGTTGTTGACCGTGGCCGCAAGGCCCTGGCGATGCTGGCGCGTGAGTCCCATGGTCAGCGCTTGGCGCACGCCCAATGTTCCCTGGTTGAACGCCGCGCGCACCGCCCAGATTCCCGCCGCCACACCGAACACCGGCATGAGGGGAGTGAGGAGCATCAGCACCAGACCCACGGCGCGCATGACCACTACCGTGCGCACCACGCCGAACCGGGGGACGATGCGCTCGGCGATCTGCGCGCCCAGCGCGGCCATCACGAAGCTCGCTGCCAACGCGGGGCCGATGGTGGCCGGGCCGTGGCCGAAGCGGCGCAGGAACCAATACGCCATGAGCGGCGCCACGAGTCCGATGCCGATTCCGTTGAGCGAGTTGGCGAGCGCCAGGCGCACGAGCAGCCGGTTCTCTCCGCGCCGGGTGACCGAGGGCGCGCGCGCCGTGTCGGGCGCCGACGACGAGCGGGTGGCCCGCGCCTGATGATCCCCGGCGGCGGCAGGCCTGGCCGGTTTCATATCGGGCGCTTTCCAGATCAGCACGAACCCGATCGCCGATCCGAGCAGCGGAAGTGCGAACAGCGGGCGGTACGCCATGGCCCCCGGGAGCGTGCCGCCCCACGCGGCCGGCAGCGCGGCGAGCAAGGCGCCGATCGCCATGCCGGTGAATCCCAGCGTGGAGTTCCGGTTGTACACGCGCGGCCGTTGCGACGGCGGCAGGCCCTGCGCCAGCCACGCTTGTTCGAGCGGACCGAATGGGCCGGCCGCGCCGTTGGCGCCGCGTCCGAAGCCTCCGAGCACGGCCCCGAGCGTGAGAATCCAGGTGCGGCTGCTGAGCAGCGCCAGCACGGCGGCGACCATGGTGACGCCCTCGTACGCGAGCAGAAACTGCTTGCGCCCCAACCGGTCGCTGGCGGGACCGATGAGCAGCGTGAGCGCTACGCCGAACAGGAGCGCGGCGGATAGTACCGCGCCGATGGCGGCGGCGCTCCAGCCCAGGGTGTGCAGGTACAGCGTGAAGCCGACCACCAGCGCGCCCTGCCCCACGCTGCGCGCGGCGCGGGCACCCAAGACGAACTTGACAGCGGCGGGCCACGGATCGGCTGCGGGGAGCCCGCCGGGCGGAGAGTTCGGAGTGCGCGCAGACGTGCTGGCCATACGCCAAACCTAACGGCGGGCGCGCGCACGGAACGGGATCACGGCGCGCCGTCGCCGCCGTAGCCCCAGTGGTATGTCCGTTCGCGGTCCATCAACCTCCAATGCGCCGGCCAGGTGGTGCGTTGCCAGTCCAGCGGCTCGCCCAGCGGCTGGGGCACCGCGGCCCGCGCCAGCGCCGTGCGCACCGCGGTTTTCTGCTCGGCGCCCAGGGCGTCGGGCGCCAGCGACACGAAGCACGTCGTGCCGCTGCGCGAGACGAGGTCGAGCCACTCGGCAGCCAGGTTCCACGGCTCCTTGGCGGTGATCGCCGCGCAGTCCGGATCCGCGACGTAGAACGCTCCACTCTGCGCGCCGCGAAAGGCGAGCGAGTTGACGCCCATCCTGCGCGTGCGGGCCCATTCGGTACCGCTCGTGTCGTCGCCGATGCGGCACATCTCGAACGCGCCCGCCGAGAGGTGGCTCACCGTGTTGCAGCCAATGACCAGCGAGTCGGCGGCCGAGTGGCGGATGGTGGCGTAGAGTTCGTTGATGACTTCGGCCGTGGTGCGCCTGGGGCCTTCGGCAAACGTCCAGCCGTCGTTCGTAAGCGCGGAGCCCATCTGCGAGCCCCAGCGTCCGAAGATGTCCCAGGTGGAGTAGTCGTGCTTGATGAGGTCGAACCCCCAGTCGTGCAGCCGCGCGATGTCGGCGGCGATCTTCTCGAGGGATCCGGCCACTGTAGGATCGAGCACGCCGCGTTCGCGCGGCAGGCGCCAACCGTCGGGGGCGTTGGCGGGCGCCTGGAGCGGACGGATCCAGACGCCAGGTCGTGCGCCGATGCGGCGGACGTCGGCTAGGAGCGCCGGGATGTCGGGGAATTTCTCATTGCCGCGGTCCCAGGTGCCGGCGCCGGTGTTGCTGGCGCCGCGTCCGGGCTGCCAGCCGTCGTCGATCACGACGAAGGGGCGGTTGCCGAGTGTGGGGGAGAGGTCGACGACGTGCTCGGCGTCGGCACGCATCGTGGCGGCGCTGTTGTTGCCGTAGGCGTAGTACCAGTCGTTGTGGCCGTACACCGGCGCCAGCGGCAGGAGGGGGGCGGCGCACATCTGGCGGCAGAAGGCGTGCTGGGCGGCAAACGGCGTTTCATCTTCCCGCCCAGGTCGGCATACTATAGCACATATAGCGAGCACGCGGTCGCCGAGCCGGACCGGGCTGCCGCCGCTCCGCACGTCGGCCCAGAGCGTGATGCCCTCGGGGTCCATCTGCCAGAAGCAGAAGGCGTTGGCGCCCGTGCACACGCCGTAGGCGTCGGCGCGCCGGCCGTTCCACGCGATCACGTACCAGGGCATCACGCGGTCGGGCACGAAGCCGCGCCATTCGAGGTCGCCGTAGGCGCGTTCCCAGGCGTCGCCCAGGATGAGTTGGGTGTCGGAGAGATCGGCGTTCCATCGGAGGGCCAGGCGCGAGACCGCGAGCGCGGGTGCCGAGAGTACCGCGCGGGTCGCGCCGGGCACCGCGGTCAGCGTGACGGAGACCCCTGCGCCGTCCCACCGGCCGCTGCCGCCCGGCGCCGGGCGGAGCTGCTGCACGCCGGAAGCGGTATGGGCGGTGACCGCGTCGGGCGGACGCATGAGATCGAGAAAGCCGGCCGGGGGTTCGGCCGTCGGCGCGACGACGGGGATGCGCAGCGACGAGGCGAGCAGTGCGGCCGCGCTGCGTTGGACGAATTCTCGGCGGGTGGTCATGCGGAGCAATATGCGGGTGAGGGGAAGACTCGCGCGATCAGCCTCGTCCACCCCACAGTCACCGCGGTCCGAACAGCGTGCCGTGCACGAATGCGTCCTTGATGAACCCCTGCGGCCACTGGCGCCCGTTGAGACTCACCCCTACAGCGCCCGTGCGCTCGTCGCGGAAGTTGCGGTCGAGCGACAACGCGCCCGTGCGCGGGTTCACGTTCACGATGAGCACGTACCCCTGGTCGGAGCCGGTGAGCACGATGCGATTGGCCGACGCGTCGGTGGCCAGCCAGTGCGGCATGGCGAAGCCGCGGTCGAGCGTGAGGCGCGAGACCTCCACCGGCTTGTCGGGGTTGCTGATGTCGAGCGCGATGAGGCCGGGCAACACCGCGGCCGGCTCGATCCAGTAGTGGCCGACGATGACGGGCACGGCGCACCCAGTCATCGGGGACGCGCCGCCGGGAAAGGCATGGACGAAGGTCGCCCGCGGGTGGGAGGTGGTGACGTCCGTGATGTGGTACAGGCCGCAGTTGAAAGTGTTCACGTAGTACGACCCGTCGCCCAGGATCACCGGCTCGGCGGGGTACTCGTTCTGGTTGCCCTCGGGCGGCTTGGGGAGCTGGATCGTTCGGAGCAGTTGGAGTCTGGAGAGGCTCCACAGTTGTATCTGGTCGGTGACCACGCTGTCCACGCGGCCCCACGACCAGGAGCCCGGAGGCGCCGTGAGCCACTTGGGGAGCTCCATCGTGGTGCTGGTGCTGATCACCCGATCCTGCGCCGGGTCCACCGCCAGGCTGTACGGCCAGGCGTGCGTGGTGTCCATGCCCGGGCCCACCGCGCTCGCGCTGCGGATGTAGTGGCCGCGCTCGTCCAGCTCCACCAGTCCGCCGGGGGGCTTGTAGGCCGTTCCGTGACTCTGGAAGGTGGCGAGCAGATGGCCGTCGGGGAGCCGCTTGAACGTATGAGGGAACGAGTATCCACCCACCGAGCCGAACTTCGTGGCCACCTTCGGGTGAAGGGGATCGCGCAGGTCGAAGAGGAAGGTCGTGCCCGCCGCCCACCCGTTGGCGAGCAGCATCCGGTCGGCGGGGAACACGTACTCCGTGTGGTGCGGCATCGTGGCCGTCATGCCCACCGCCACCGACGCGACCACGTGGCCGTAGGTCTTGGACGCCGGGTCGGCGTCGAGCACGGCGAGGAAGTCGCTCACCTTGCGGTCGCCGTCGCCGGTCCAGACGAAGAGATATTTGGACGGGTGCGACTGCGCGGCGGCGGGCCGCGCGACCAACGCGGCGAGCGCGCAGGCGGCGAGGGCGACGGTCAGACGAGGGAAGCAGAACGGGCGCATGGGCAGTGTCTCCGGTGGTGGAGGAATTGTGCGGATGAACTAACCGTTGCGCAACCGATCGATCGGCCGCCGCGGGCTGACGATCGGGATCGCGACCTTGCCCTCAGCGATGCTGAAATCCCGCGCGTTCCCCGTGACGATCGCGTCCGCCCCGCCCGCTACGGCAACCTCGATGAATTCGCGGTCGCTCGGGTCGGACAGGGTGAGCGGCAGCGGAGGCGCCACCACCGGTTCGCCGAGTCGTACGATGGGGAGGAACCACCCGAAATTCTCGGGGTCGAAGCGGAATCGAGGCCGGGCCAGCACCTCGGCGTACTCCTCCATGATCCGGTCGTCGTAGAGCAGCGTGAGCTCGCCGGCGAACACGCTCTCGAGCACGCGCCCGGTCGGGGTGACGGCGGCGAGCAGGCCCGACACGACGACGAGAGTGAGTGGCTCGCCGTTCGACAGGCGCTCCCACACGCGACCCGGCGTGTTGGGCCGCTCGCGGTATGTGAGGCGCGCACGGACTGCCGATGGCGCGGCGCAGGGGGGTGTTCGCATACTTCATCAGAGCGATCCACAGCTGTAGGCACGCAGCGCACATCAATAGGGAAGCACGCCACATGATCGAAGCCACCGTTCACCTGAAGACGCCCGACGGCGTGATGCCCACGCGCACTTTTTACCCGGGCGGGGGCAAACGATACCCCGCCGTGATCCTGTTCATGGACGGCGTGGGGATCCGGCCCACGCTCATCGAGATGGCCCGGCGCATTGCGTCGAACGGGTACTATGTGGCTCTGCCCGATCTGTTCTACCGGTCGGGACCGCAGGCCCCGTTCGACGGCGCGACCGTGTTCAGCGATCCCGCCGAACGCGCGCGACTGATGGGCCTCATCAAGGAGGTCACGCCCGCGCGCGCGATGTCCGACACGCGCGTGATCCTGGAGTTTCTGGAGCGCGACCCCGCCGCCGACGCCGGGAAGGTGGGCACCGTGGGCTACTGCATGGGAGGCGGGGCGGCACTCAGCGCCGCCGGCCAGTTCCCCGATCGGGTGCGTGCCGCGGCGTCGTACCACGGCGGGCGCCTGGCCACCGACGCACCCGACAGTCCCCATTTGCTCGCGTCGGCAGCCCGCGGGCGCGTGTACGTGGGATATGCCGAGAATGACAACAGCTTTCCCGAGGATCAGCGGCAGCGGCTGGAGGCCGCGCTCACCGCGGGGGGTGTACGGCATTCGATGGAGTTGTACCACGCGGCGCACGGGTTCAGCATGCCCGATCTGCCGGTGTACGACGAGGCCGCGGCGGAGAGGCACTGGCGGACGATGCTGGGGGTATTCAGGGAGGCGCTGGGATAGGGGCTCGGGTGGAGTACGCCGCTCGAGATCCCGGTTCGTCCCCCAGGTCAGCCATCGAGACACTCAGGAATGCGCCGCACGGGCACGAGAAGACGATTACGCCGGGCACACGGCGGGGCAATCTCGCATCGGACCATCACCCGTTTGGGCGATATGCGCGCCATGGGAGCGGGCGTACCTTTTCAGGGAGGCGCACTGTAGAGACGGCCACCCGGAGATTCGCATGTCCAAGCACCCCAAGACGCGCAATAGGGACCGCACCCGCAGGGGCGGCGCAGGCATTACGCGCCCCGACGCACCAGAACTCGAGGGCGGCACGCCCCTGCCCGAGGAATTGACGGGTCGTGCGAGCGGCACGGCCGAGGAATTGGGAACGCTGTTCGGCAGCGATGCCGCCGATCATTTCGCCGATGGGTTCCGCGGCGGGAGCAACGACGACCCCGGATCGGACATTCCGAGGGACGACAGTACGAGGCCGGATGCGGAAGAGGATGTGACGGCGGTGTGACGCCTCGTGTCCGGCTCATTCCTGCCGCAATCGCTCGAGCCGTACGCGAACGCGCGGGACCACTCGGCGAGGATGTTTGCCCGCCCCGTGTCTCCTCACATCTTCGATGCTGCGGGACGACCAGACGAACCCTTCACGCGGAGCTTCCCCGCGCTCAGATCCTCGCGCGTGAGCCGGGCCGCGTTGGCGGCCGCCGGCGTTGCCGGCGCGCAGATCGCGGAATACGTGAACGCTCAAACCCAAGCAAGCGGCCGGCGGCGCTCGGGACCGCCGATCGGTTGTCGACGACCGGGGTGCAGGTGACGTTCTAGGCGAGGCCGACGGCCGGGCAGTTACCGGATCACATAAACGGCGTTCGCCTCGCTGGCCACGGCCAGTGTCGTTCCCGCGCTGTCGAAGGCCACGCGCCGGAGCGTGCCCGACGCGGTGTACTGGGCCACGAGCCGCCGCAGCACGCGGTCGAACACCAGGACCTTCCCGTCGGACGGCTCGCTGACCGCGATGTAGTACCCGTGGGGGCTCACCTGCAGGCCGAAGGCCGAGTTGAGCGCGATCTGCGACGTGACGGCGCCCGACGCGACGTTCACCACGTCGAGCGCCCCCTCGTCCACGGCGACGTAGAGCTCGGTGCCGTCGGGGGAGATGCCGATGTCCTGCAGCGTGCCCGGCACCGAGAGGGAGCGAAGCACCGTAGTGGTCTTCGTGTCAATGTCGGCTATGGTCCCCGCCGACGTGGTGGTGACGTAGAGGTGCGCGCCATCGGGGGAGAGCACCATCCCGTTGGCCGCGGCCGAGCCGACGCCGATCGTGGCCAGGGTGGCGCCGGACCCCGGATCGAGGACGAGCACCGTGCCCGCGTTGGTGCACGCGTAGAGTCGAGTCCCGTCGGGCGAGAGGCGGATGCGGTAGGGCGATACGGCTAACGCGAAGGTCTTCGTCACCGTTCCGTCGGCGACGTCGATGACCGAGATGCTGCTGCCGTTCACGTTGGCCGACCAGGCCGTAGTGCCCGTGGCGTTGAAGATCACCTCGCCGGGGTCGGTGCCCACGGGCACCGATCCGTTTGCGGCGAGGCCCGGGAGCGTGACGCGGGCGAGGGCGGCGCTATCCTGCTCCGTGACGTAGAGGACGTTGTTGGGAGAGACCGTGACGCCGAACGGCCGGCCGGGGATGGTAACCGGCGGCTGGAGCGTTCCCGAGAACGGGTGGTACACCACCACGGGGACGGTGTCGCGCACGGATCCGGCCGCGGCGACCAGATGCGCCACCCCCGATCCGTGTCCCGTGATGACTCCCCTGGCGTTGACCGTGAACACCGTGGGGTCGGTTGAGGTGTAGGCCACCAACGCGTTGGCAAGAACGTTGCCGGCGCTGTCGCGGACCGTGGCGGTGACGCCGGCCGTGACGCCCGCGGCGAGGTCCACGCTGTCGCGGTCGAGCTGGAGGCTGGCCGGTGTGGGCGGCGCAATGACCGTGACCGTGGCCGACGCCTGTTCGGATCCGCTCTGCGCCATGATGGTGGCCGTGCCCGGGGCGACGGCGGTGACCAGCCCGCCTGCGGTCGTGGTGGCGACTGCCGGGTTGCCGGACGAGAACGTGATGGCGGCGCCGGTGAGCTGAGCGCCCGACGCCGAGAGCGCGACCCCGGTGAACTGCTCGGTGGCGCCCACGAGGAGGCTGGCGCTGGCCGGCGAGATCTGGATCGAAGTGACGCCGAGGGCCGTGCCGTCCACGGTCGCGCCGCCGCTGCAACCGGCGGTGGCGGTGAGAACGGCGAGTGCGACGATCCATCGTTGCATGCGTACCTCCCGGCTATCGGTGATTTCGAATGCAATTTTGGCGTTGGTCGCGGGAGGCGCAAGCGGGCAGCCGTGACCGGGCTCACCACACGTTCGGGCCCCTTGCCATTCATTACACCATAGGGTATAATGTTTGCCATGGATCAACTGACCAACGTCCTCACGGCCATTTCTCACCCTTCCCGGCGGGCGATCATCGGGCAGCTCTCCCATGGCCCTGCCCGGTTCCTCGACGTGGCCGATCAGTTCGACACCGCGCTCAACTCGGTGACCAAGCACCTGAAGTTGTTGGAGCGGGCCGGGCTGATCGAGCGCGAGAAGCGAGGGCGCGAGGTCATCATCTCACTTCGCGCTGAGCCACTCAGGGAGGTCGCGGGATGGGTGCACGAGTACGAGCGGTTCTGGAACGAGCATCTCGATCAGTTCGAGCAACACTTCAAACGCAAGAAGGCGAAAAAGGAGAAGCGGACATGAGCGACGCGAAGAAGACCCTGGAGATCAAGATCGAGCGCACCATCCCCGCCCCGCCGAGCGAGGTGTACGACGCATGGCTCAATCCCGAGGTGCCGGGCACGCCCTGGCACGAGTCCACCAAGCTGATTCTCAACCCGGCGGTGGACGGGATGTTCTACTGGCGTTTCAAGGAGACGCCGCATTTCGGCCGGTTCACCGAGTTGAAGCGGGGAGCGCGCATTCAGCATACATGGATGTCCCCGAACACCATGGGCGTGGAGTCCACGGTCACCGTGACGTTCCAGAAGAAGGGGGACGACACCCTGATGACGCTTGTGCATTCCGGCCTTCCGGACAACGACAAGGCGAGGGGGCACGAGGGCGGCTGGAACTACTTCATGGGGAACTTCACGAGCCAGTTCGAGGGAGCGGCGGGGAAGAAAGCGTAACGGCGAATCCGGCCGCCGCGCCGGCAATGCGGCGGCGGACAGCGGCCCCTCACCCTTTCCGTGGGCCGACGAGACTACGCGTCCGCCCTCGTGGGCAGCTCGACGACGAACACGCTGCCATGGGGCTCCCCGCCTTCCACGCGGATGGAGCCCCCGTGCGCTTTGACGGCAAGCGCGCAGAACGCCAGCCCCAGCCCCGCCGAGTGCGCGCCGCGGTCCGAGGCGATGCCGGACGCCGAATAGCGTTCGAACAGGCGGGCGCGCACGTCCACCGGTATGCCCGGCCCCTCGTCGCGCACCGCCACCTGCACGTGCTCATCGCTGGAGGATACGTCAATCCGTAAACCCGTGTCGGGAGGCGTGTGCTTGATCGCGTTGCCGAGCAGGTTCTCGATCACTCGGCGGATGATCTGCGGGTCGCAGTCACACACGGCCGGCCGGGGCGCGCGGACCTCCACTTGCCGGGTGGGACTCAGGACGCGGAGGCCGGCGACGACGTCCCGGGCCAGCGCCGCCACGTCCGTCGTTGCACGACGCACGGGCATGGATCCCGCCTCCATGCGGTGCACGTCCAGGAAGTTGTTGGCCAGTTCGTTCAATCTGATCGCGTTTCCGTTGGCGGCGTCCACGTGCTCGGCCATCTCCGAACCGGGGGGCGCGTCATCGCGGAGCAGCGCGAGGCTGGCGCCGATGACGGTGAGCGGCGAGCGCATGTCGTGCACGAACATCTGGATCAGGTCGTCCGTGGCCGATCGCCTGGCCTGCTTGAGGAGCAGCGTGAGGGCCACCAGCGTGCCGGCCAACCCCAAGACGATCACCAGCAGGTACACCGCGATCAATCGCGGTCCGTTGATCGGAGCGGCGAATGCCGTGGGCGCGCCGACCGCCAACGCGATGGCGCACAGCAGGCACACCGCGGCGGTGACCACGCTCCCGCGCGTGCCGAGGAGACCGCCCGCCATGAGCACGAACAGCAGGTAGAACACGTCCACCGGCGAGTGCACACCGCCGGTGATCCACGCGCGCTGAGTGAGCACCGCGGTGAGGCCGAGCACCAGGAGCCAACTCGCGAGGTTGGTACGGCCGCTCCGGTTGAGGGCATGGATCACGAGCGTCAGCGCAGCAACGGCCAGGATCGACACCGCGCGCCGGCTGATGGTCTCGGGCATCAGGGCCGTGGCGACGCCGAACAGGGT